>CAZYAH010000360.1:0-2529 GCA_964645595.1 uncultured Alicyclobacillaceae bacterium
CTCATGTTGATGCGGCCGCGGTACATGGTCATCAGCCAGTTGAACACTTTCACGCCCGTCGGGATGCCCACCGCCATGGTCGTGATGGAGAAGAAGGTGTTCACGCCGGGACCCGCGCCCATGGTGAAGAAGTGGTGAACCCAGGTCAGGTTGCCGACGAGGCAGATGGCCATGATGGAAGCAACCATGGACCCGTATCCGAAAATCTTTTTCTGGGAGAACGTCGCCACGACTTCCGAATAGATACCAAAGGCCGGAAGCACGGCGATGTAGACTTCAGGGTGGCCCCAAATCCAGAACAAGTTGACAAAGTGCATCGGGTTTCCGCCGCCGAACATTGTGAAGAAGTGCGCTCCGAACAGGCGGTCAATCAAAAGCAGAACCAAAGCGACGTTAAACACTGGAAAGACAAACAGGATGATGATACAGCAGGCGAGCACCGACCAGGTGAACAGCGGCATCTTCATCAGCGTCATGCCCGGCGCACGCATCTTGAGGATGGTGGCGATGAAGTTGACGCCGGTGGCGATGGTGCCAATGCCGGAGATGGACAGCGCGATCAGGTAGTAGTTTTCGCCCACCCCTGGGTCAAACGGCAGTTCGGTGAGCGGTGGATAGCTGGTCCAGCCCGCATCGGGAGAGCCGCCGATGACAAACGACAGGTTGAAGAGCAACGCGCCGAAGAAAAACAGCCAGAAGCTAATGGCGTTCAGGTACGGAAATGCAACGTCGCGCGCCCCAATCTGCAGCGGGACGACTGCGTTGAACATCGCGAAGATGAATGGCATCGCCATGAACAAAATCATGATGGTGCCGTGTGTGGTGAAGATTTGGTCATAGTGTTCCGCGCTCAGGAAGTGCACGTTTGGCAGAGCGAGCTGCGTGCGCATCAGCTCCGCGTCCACGCCGCCGCGGAACAACATCAAAATCGCGCAAATGAGGTACATGATGGCAATCTTTTTGTGATCTACCGTCGTCA
The DNA here is from genome assembly GCA_964645595.1 of uncultured Alicyclobacillaceae bacterium. Lineage (GTDB taxonomy): Bacteria > Bacillota > Bacilli > Alicyclobacillales > Alicyclobacillaceae > Alicyclobacillus_A. Next base: position 980 of record CAZYAH010000360.1, read on the forward strand.
ACCACTCGCGCCACAACCACTTCCACTTCTTGAAGTAGGTCAGGGCGAAGACAATGCCGAGCGAAACGAGGACAATGGCGATGTCCGAGCCGATAATCAGCGGATCGCCCGTGACGAAAAAGTGGTTGGACGTATTCGCCAGGCTGTCCTGCATGTGAATTCCTCCTTTTCTCCAGAGCTATTGCAATCGCGTTACTTGCACCATGGCATTGCGTTGAACATGTCCTTGTTGTGCTGCATGTACATCCCGCCTTCTTCCATCACGGTCTTTTCGAAAATCCCGGTGGGATAGGACGAGAACGACATTTCGCCGACGACGCTCGGCTTTACGAGTTTGTCGTATTCGGCCTGGGTCATGTCGGGCGCGGAATTGGCTACCTGTCTGACCCACGCGTCAAAGTCGCTTTGCGGCTTGGCTACGACGTGAAACTTCATGTCCGTAAAACCACGGCCGCTGAAGTTGCCCGCGTGGCCGTAATAATCCCCAGCCTTGTCCGCTTCCAGCCAGAGCCCGGTGACCATGCCCGGCATGGTGTACTCCATTCCGCCAAGGTTTGGGACCCAGAACGCGTTCATTGGAGCGTTGGACGTGAGAATAAATTCGACCGGCCGATCCGTTGGGATCTCCGCATAGTTGACGGTGGCAATCTTTTGCTCCGGATAGAAGAACAGCCATTTCCAGTCGAGGGACATCACCTCGATTTTGAGCGGCTGCTTGCTCTTGTCCGGAGACTCGGCCAATGCGTACGTCTTTTGCATCGTCACTGCGCCGAGAATCGCCACGATGACCACCGGGATGGCCCACCAAATGATCTCCAGAGTCCTGCTTTCTGCAAAGTCCGGTTGGTAGGGGGCTTTGTTGCCCGGTTTGTTGCGGTAGCGATAGACAATCCAGATCATCAGCGCAATTACAGGGATGACGACAATGGCGGTGAGCGCCATCTGCAACCAGATGAGTTCCAACTCGCTGCGCGCAACCGGACCCGCAGGTTGAAAGACCATTACGTTCTCACCGCAGCCCGCTGTGAGGAGCACGGTTCCGGTGCCCATGAGCAGCGTGGAAGCCAGCTTCCGGAACGACGAAGCGCGCCACATAGACTCAACTCCTTTTGCCTGACGTTGTCTGAGATTTGAGTCCACAGTCGGACCAAATCCCACAGTTAAATCATCGTTAATCCGGGCAGTGTTCCGGAAGTTTCGTTCGTCTCATTTTGTTGACTAGTCCAAACGGTCCATATAGCACGCATGGACTAATCCAAACGCGTCGGTGTGACTACAGGGCCAATAAAAAACCACTTGTGTCCCCGCACTGGACGCGAAGACAAAGTGGTTTGTCGTTAGCTGGAAACCATCATTATCAAGGTTGCGTGAAACGACCTCTTCGCTCGTTACACAAAAGACCCCTCGCCGACGTGTTCACCACGTGAGCGAGGGGTCTTGCCTCGAAGACTTATGTATCTGGTCGGAATGACAGGACTCGAACCTGCGACCTCACGGTCCCGAACCGTGCGCTCTACCACCTGAGCTACATTCCGTTGGTCGAATCGACA
>CAZYAH010000361.1:0-2527 GCA_964645595.1 uncultured Alicyclobacillaceae bacterium
TTTCGCATTCTCTTCGACAATTTGCTAACGCGGCCCCAGTGCGGGTTCTCAAGCATCAGGCCGGTGCCGATGACGACGCACTGCATCGGATTCTCGGCGACGTGCACGGGAATTTGCAGCTCCTGCATCATCAACTTGTCGAGGCCGTCCACCAGCGCGCCGCCCCCGGTCAGCACGACACCCTTGTCGAAAATGTCGGCCGCGAGTTCCGGCGGCGTCTTTTCGAGCACCTGTTTGGTGGCGGCAATGATGGCGTCAATCGGTTCTTGCAGAGCTTCGCGCATCTCTTCCGCGTGGACGGTGACCGTCTTCGGAAGCCCGGTCACCATGTCGCGGCCGCGCACGTCCTGCTGGCCGCCGCGGCTGTTCGGATACACAGTGGCGAGTTCCTTTTTCAGCTCTTCGGCCGTGCGCTCGCCAATCAACAGGTTGTACTGCTTCTTTATGTATTTGACGATAGCGTCATCCAGCTTGTCTCCTGCAATCCGAAGAGAAGTGGAGGTCACGACATCACCCAGTGACAGGACGGCGATATCCGTGGTTCCTCCTCCAATATCAACGACCATGCTGCCGCTCGGCTCAAAGATGTTGAGTCCGGCGCCGATGGCGGCAGCCTTGGGTTCCTCTATCAAATCGACGTGTCTCACGCCGCAAGCCTCGGCCGCTTCGCGCACCGCCTTCTGTTCCACGGAAGTGATTCCTGCGGGAACACAGATCATCAAGCGAGGGCGCATCATGACGCTTTTGCCGATGGTTTTGCGAAGAAAATGACGCAACATGATTTCCGTTACTTCAAAATCGGCGATGACGCCGTCACGCAGGGGACGGATGGCAACGATATTTCCTGGAGTCCGGCCGAGCATCTGCCGGGCTTCTTCACCCACTGCGACAACTTGCTTCGTCGTTTGGTCAATGGCGACCACCGATGGTTCGTTCAGCACAACGCCCCGGCCCTTGACGTGTACCAGTACGTTGGCGGTTCCCAAGTCTACTCCAATGTCTTTCGAAAACATGTACGGCGAGTCCTCCCCAACTGAGCGTGCATCTGAGCGTATCTCCTGCCACGGTGAATGTTCTTGCTGACCATCTAGCAATTAGCATGTCATCCGACGGACGTAGTGGCAAACCACGTGATGTTGCTCGTTGTTCAATTTGTAAAGTTATGTTCTACAGGCCGCTGGAAACTCCTTTTCTCGATTCGAAGTTTTTCGACGAAGTTTGCCCTGTTTCGCCACTCTCCTTGTTATACTTCATCTTCGTCGCCTCGCCGCCGCGCAGGTGGCGAATCGACTTGTGATACTCGAGAATCTCCTTCACGCGGTTGGCCAAGTCCGGGTTGATCTCCGGCAGCCGTTCGGTCAAATCTTTGTGGACCGTACTTTTGGAAACACCGAACTCGCGTGCAATCGAGCGCACGGTGTTGCGTGTCTCCACGATGTACTCACCGATTTTCAGAGTACGCTCCTTGATATAATCATGCACTCCCCTCGCCTCCCCAGTTCTGCTCAGATGGTCTGATACAGTATATGAGGGGGTGTACACCATATGCCTGAATGTCTCCCATTACAGCTTGTCACGGCTTGTTTAATCCAAATATCTTCAAATATCTCTCGATTACTCCCCGGGAAATAAAAGAAAACGGCCGTCTCACAGAGAGACGGCCAAGCTTCGGATTTTGCGAAGTTTTTCGGGTTTCTAGGACCTTATTGTTTGGGCAATAGCGTACCGGGATCGACCGGGTTGCCGTCTTTCAGGACCTCGAAGTAGAGGTGATTGCCCTGCGATTTTTCGAATTCGCAGGTACCGCTGGTCCCGATGGGCTGCCCTTGCGCAACCTTGTCGCCCACTTTCACGCTGGCGTTGCCGAGCGACGCGTAGTGAATGACGTAGCCACTGTCGGTGGTGACTTCAACGGTCAGCCCGTAGACCGGGTTCTGCTTGACATCGGTCACTTTGCCGTCGGTCGCAGAGAGGACGGCGAAAGTCTTCTTGTCTGGCGCCGCAATGTCGTAGCCAAGGTGTGGAATGTAGGTGTTGTCATAGAAGACGAGTGCGGCTTCCTGCTGCTGTTCGGTACCTTTGTCGTTGAAAAAGCCCATGGTGACACTGGTGCCGCTGGCTGCAGGCCAAACGAATTTTTCGACTGCCGTCGGCTCCGCCTTGCCCGTGTCGTCGACCGCGTTCCCCATGACCGGACTTGAGCCCGACTGGCTCTTGATGTACATGAGTCCGATGATGAGTGCGGCCGCTCCCAGGTAGATTGCCGGATACATCCAGCGCTTCGCAAAGATCCTGCGGTTCCTGGTCTGGGGCACCGCCTTGTTTACCGGAGTCTGGTGACCCTTTTCATTCTCTTTACTTGCTTGTGGTTGTTGTGGATGTTTGTTTTCATCCATATGGCGCTCACCTCATTAACGCAGTGTCGCCATATGTTCAACGCTTTATACTAGGGCACACATAGTATGAAAAAAACTTTTCCTGGCCTACGAGGGGTTCCCATTCTGCAAGTGCGAGTTTCCCAGATTCC
>CAZYAH010000362.1:0-2512 GCA_964645595.1 uncultured Alicyclobacillaceae bacterium
TTGCGGTACTATCGATAGCCTTCGACCACAAGGTCTAGCTTGCCCGTTTCGGGGTCGATGACCAGGCCGTGTACCGGTACGTCGACAGGCATCAGTGGGTGATTCTTTATGATGTCGACTGTGCGATAGACGCTGGCTTTGACGTCGCCAAATCCCTGCAGCCATGCGTGCAAATCTACGCCGCGCTCCGTTACGGTTTGAATCGCCTGCTCGGAAACTCCCCGCTGCATCATCCGCTGAATCATTTGGTCGGCGTCCGCCTGGGCCATTCCGCAATCATGATGGCCGACCACCATGACCTCTTCTGCCTGCAACAGGTAGACGGCAACCAGAATACTTCGCATGACACTGCCGAACGGATGGTTCACGATGGCGCCCGCGGTCTTGACGATTTTCGCGTCGCCGTTCCGCAAATTCATAGCGCGCGGCAAAAGCTCAGTCAGGCGGGTGTCCATGCAGGACAACACCACCAGCCGTTTGTCCGGGATTTTCGAAGCGCTGTACTCCCTGTACGCCTTGCTCTCGACAAATTGCTCGTTATATTCCAGGATGTCGTGAAGAGCGGACACCGACATTCCTCCCAATTTTCTTGAATGGCGAAGTTAACCAACCTCAATTCATCGTACAAGAATCCACCCGCTGAGCACAATAGGCGAAAAAAGCCCCCCGCAGCTGTGCCGAGGGGGACTTATCCGAATTTTTACCGTAGATGGAGTCGCTCACACTGTTCACACACGACAAACATGTTTCGGTTTCGTGTGATTTCGAGAAATTCTTCATCCGACAAGTGATCAGAGCTCAAGTCAATTTCCCAGGTATCCCCACAGTACCTGCAATGTGCCTCATAGCGCGTGTCCATCCCAAACACCTCGCATCTTCGTCGGTGTTCGTAGTGTTTCCGTGGCCCACTGCAGCTATGTACGACGAGCGACTGATTAGGGTTTCAGATATCCCAATTGACCGTTGCCAGATATCGACCATTTGCGTTCTGAGAGCGACTTACAAACCGCCAGCCGCGTCGAGGACACGGTAGCTTTTCCGCGATGGCTACAGCCTGCTCGTAGGAATTCGCGCGGATGAGGTACACCGAGGTAAGACACCGGGCCCTGCGATGTTCCGTACCCATGACAATACATTCCACGCGTCCATCCAATTCTTCGAGGTACACGGTATCCGCCGCCTCCGCCAGAAAAGAGCTGTTCTCAATCTGAACGGTATGCGGAGAACCTGTGGAATTATGCGTTTGTCGCAGAGAGCAAGTGAATCACAGTTTCCCGTGCCCGCGCTGCAAGGCATAGACGCCGTTGAGGATGAGCCACCGCTCGAGCAGTGACAATCGCCGCCATTCTCCCACTTTTACCCGCATCGTGTCGACCTCCTCAAAGTACCGGGATCGACACTATTCATATGGACAAGGCCGGCGTGCTAGAACTCCGATGCAAGAAAGGGATTGTGCAATTTTTCAGCACGGATGGTGCTGGTCGGACCGTGTCCTGGGTAGATGACGATGTCGTCGTCCCACGTCCGCAAGCGCTGCAGAGAACGGGACATCGCTGCCGGGTCGGAGGTCGGGAAATCCGTCCGACCGATGGTTCCCGCAAACAACGTATCGCCCGTAAAGGCGTGACCGTCCCCGAGGATGCACACTGACCCCGGCGAGTGACCGGGCGTGTGCCAGATGGTCCAGCTTGTATCTCCGAGCCGGACCACGTCGCCTTCATCCCAGTAACAGTCGGGATGACGGATGGGCTCGATGTGTTGTCCCAGCCACTTCGCCGTCACCTCCGGCGCCTGGTCCCATACCACGAGGTCCGCTTTGTGCAAGTAGACTTGCACGGGAAAGCGGCTGCGGGCGACGTCGACGCCGAGAACGTGATCGAAATGGCCGTGCGTGCACCAAATCGCAACCACTCGAAACTTGTGTTCCTCGATGTACTGAAACACGGGCTGCATGTTGATATCGCCCGGATCAATGATAACCGCTTCTGCGCCTGGCTGGTCCGCTTCTGCCAGCACGTAACAATTGGATCTGATAGGGCTGATGACAAAGGATTGAATGTGCATCTTGTTGCCTCCTGTCCTCTGCGTGCGACTAGGCTTTCAAGGGTTCAAAAGAGCCGCTGGCTGTCCAGCAAGATGGTCACGGGACCATCGTTTACAAGCGAAACCTGCATCATCTCGCCGAACCGCCCTGTTTCAACACGCAGTCCATAGCTGCGCAACAGTTCATTGAACTTGTTGTAGAGCCATTCGGCCTCCTCCGGCCGGGCGGCGTCCATGTAATTTGGACGGCGTCCTTTCCTCACGTCGCCGTAAAGCGTGAACTGTGAGATAGACAAGACGCTGCCGCCCACCGTGAGGATGTCGTGATTCATCTTCCCTGCATCGTCCTCAAAGACGCGCAGATGGGCGACTTTCTCCGCCAAATACTCCGCATCTCGTTCGATATCGCCGTTGCGCACACCCACCAATAGGACAAAGCCTCTATCAATCGCGCCGACCACCTGGCCGT
>CAZYAH010000363.1:0-2511 GCA_964645595.1 uncultured Alicyclobacillaceae bacterium
CCCAAAGGCGGATGGTGTTAAATACGCGATGTTTAGGAAGTCGACTTCACGTTAGGCCCAAGCGATAGCAACTATGGCTACCACGCTGGTTATTGAAATCGTGATTGGGATTATCGTGCTAGTGGCGGGTAGTTTCTTTTGGCAACTTCACAAGTGTGACAAGTTCCTGACGCACGCTATTCGTGACGCTTCGTTCCTCTCCCAACTCATCTCTCCTGCTGTGCTGGATAGCCCGCCACCTTTGGTTGCCCTATACCTTGAAGGGCTGCAGCCGGGCCATCATATTTTCCATATCGACGCCGCGCTCTACTCGCACCAGAAAACGCAGCTCACGCTCAAGATACTCTTTGGCTCGGTGGGCGCCGCTGTGTTGATTGGAAGCTACTTTTTAGGTATCCCTTATCTTGCCATTAACACCTTCCTCTTTGTCTTTTCGGTCTTGGCTCCCATCACACACCAAGCTCGCACAAATGCAGAAAAGCAAATCTTGGCGCTGTCAGTCCTTCTCGACAGATGGCATTCCGAGAGTGCTACCGAGTGTGAGCAATGGATCAAGCAAACATCCGCACTTTGGCCAGTCTACAATGCCGTCAATGAAGCCAGAGGAAGAACTTAACCGTTCTGGGCCTGGCCCGGCGCTCAACACGGACCCGCGCAAAAACAGCGTGCGCCGGTCAGTTCCACGTCTAGGAGCGACGTAATGGGGTGGGTAAAGGACAGTTACGATATTCTGCTTGATGTGTGGGCGAAGATTGCGAAACGCAAACCAAAGCATCCTGTTCTCGATCCTGAGAAGGAAAAATTGAAATTGCAAATAGCGGACCTTCAATCTAAAAACGAGGAACTTAGGAAAGAGAATCAGCGTCTTTACTCAGAGGTTTTGCGCCTGTGGCCCAAAGGCCCAATTCCTCCACCACCACCGCGTTCTTCGGGAGGTTGAATGTTTGAAGAACAAGCCCAACAAATTGCGATGTTCCAAGCGCAGCACGCTGTGTTGCGCGCGCTCATGGTTTCCCACCCGGACCCAATAGCTCTTTCGTCGCATATAGAACACTATGCAGAAAGCGCCCGTATCGTTTTCCGAGAGGATCGCTTGAGTGAAACCGCGATGGCAGTCTTTGAGACGGAGGTAAAGGCCTTTCGCGATTTTTGTTTGCAATTAGCTCCTGCATCTCGTGCATAGTGTGCATCACTGATGGCGCCTAACTTTAGCTGCACCGGACGCGCTGAAGCGCGCCGGTGAGCATGACGTTCGGTGGCACGATGACAGCACTAGGGTGGCTGCCTTCGACCCCAAGCGGTCGCTCCCGATTTCATCAAGCGTAAACTTCTCACTAAATTTGCTTCGCGAGGGAGGGGCATGGGCCGAATCCAACGACGGCAGTTCCTACTGAGTGCCGGGGCGCTGCTCGCCATACCACGGCGCGCGTCTGCTCAGCAAAGCACCAGGATCTGGCGGATCGGATTCATAAGTGGGGGCGGGTACAGCGCTTCCTACCTTGACGCATTACGGGACGGCATGCGCGACCGCGGCTATGAGGTCGGACAAAACTATGTCATTGAGTCGCGGTTTGCGGATGGTCGCTACGAACGTCTCCCCGCGATGGCCGCGGATCTCGTCAAACGCAACGTGGACGTGATCGTCGGCTCTACTACACCCGCGACCGACGCTGCAAAGCGTGCAACCGGCTCGATACCGATCGTCATGGCGCTCGTCGGAGATCCCGTTGCAAGCGGATTTGTCGCATCCCTCGCGCGACCAGGGGGCAACGTCACCGGTCTGTCCCTCGCTAACACCGATGTTTCGTCGGAGTGGCTCGAGTTGGCGAGGATTGTCGCGCCAGGATCCCAAATCGGCGTTCTTGCCGACGCCAACCAGCCGACGGCCAAGTGGCATGTCCAGAACATTCAGAACGCGGCGCAAAGGCTTGGGATCAAGATTCTGGTCGTCTATGCGCCGGTAGCAAACGACATCGAGAGCGCGCTTGCTTCACTGGCGAGGGAACACGTTACCACTGTGATTGTTGCGCCTAGTGGAATGTTTACCTTTAATAGGAAGCAAATTGCCCAAGCTGCAGTCAAACTTCGGATCGCGTCAATTGCGACTTCGCGAGAATACGCAGAGAGCGGCGCATTGCTCAGTTACGGCCAGGACTATCGCGCGTTCGTGCGCCGGTCAGCGATCTACGTAGACCGGATTTTCAAAGGGGCGAAACCGGGCGATCTGCCGGTGGAGCAGCCGACCATCTTTGAATTGGTGATCAATCGGGCTACTGCCAGACAGCTTAACCTGCCAATTCCGAAGGAGCTGCTGCTCCGTGCCGACGAGATAGTCGAGTGACCGGTTGAACCCGCCGCCGAGACCGGCCACTCGTGACGGTGCTCTTCGCAGGCGTGTGCCACCGAACAACGGCTTGCAGGGCGACGCGCCGCATGCGGCGCGCGCCTGAAGCCGGACGTTGATATGGCTTTCGTTGTCAACGAAGGCGAGTTTGTCCTGCCCAGCGCATT
>CAZYAH010000364.1:0-2501 GCA_964645595.1 uncultured Alicyclobacillaceae bacterium
ATTGTCGCATACGGAAGAATTGCGGCGTTCTTGGTCGAGCACTTGAATTGAGACCGAGCGTTAGAGCGCAAACCGAGGGGCAAGGTGCCCCTCGGCGTTTTTTCATTGTTCTCTATTTTGTTCTGTATCCTGTTCTGTATTTTTGTGGTTCTGCAGGTACTTTCGAATTTCGCGCAGTTCCCTGCTCGTCTCCAGGGTTGCGTTCTTGATCTGGTGCACGCAGACGAAGAGGTAGATTGCTCCGACAAGAACTGCGAGAGGGACGACAATGGAAAAGATGATGGGCACGATGAAAAACGGTCCCAATCCATATCCGATGTGCTCAACGGACACACGCATCACTCCAATTTGTTCGAGTGGACCTCTCTTTCAAGTATAGCATTCTTTGGAAACGATATGATTGACGTCGCAGAGCGCTTGTGGATAGCTTGGCCGCGCGGAGAGCCGTGAGAAAGGCTAGCGGCCGCGCCGGACAATCCGCAGCATCACTTTCTGTACCCCGTTCTTCACGCACTGGTCTTCGGAAAAGTTGAAAATGTCCACTCTGCGCCCGACGATGGCTCCTCCGGTGTCAAGGGCCTGGTAGACGTGTGTCTTGCCGCCCGGAAACCGGATTTCGACGAGGCTGTAGAGGGGGATCACCTTCGGATCGACCGCGATGGTCCAGCCGTTCTTTACGGTACATCCGGTCGCTGTCGTCAACCCGTCCCCAAGCCCTCCCTTTGGACTGTACCAGGTGGCTGTGAAAGGCATCCAAACGGGTTCGAGGGAAGCAACGGAAGCGCTGCTGCGCGAACTTAGGTGGTCTGCAGAGGTCGCCAAGAGGTCCCGTTTCGGCCGTAGGACCTCCTCCGCCAGAGTGGTCGACTCTGCGGCGTTGTGCCTCGCCTCCAACATTGAACCGTGATGCCGCATTGGGATGGCGTCGATTTGCGCAGCGAAGTTGGACGACATTGCCGTGGTGGCGGGAAGGCCAAGCGAACTCAGAGCCACCGCGGGACGTTGGTGATGCTGTCCCGAGGCGGAACCAATTCCGCATCCTGCAGCTGCGACGAGCGCAAGCAGTGCGCTGACGCAACATGTGGCAGCCCCGATTCCCCGCCCAATAAACCGAATGCGCATTGCCTTGTCCACACCATCCTATCAAACCAACGAATCCTTGTTAGTAGGCAGTGTGGACAGAAAGTCTGATTTCTATACTGATTCAGGTGCACGGGGTTGATAGAGCTGATAGACGCGAGGGGCCTGTTTATTCCATCGGATGGAACCAACGAGTGAGAAAGAGAAGGCGGTTTCGGGTATGATGAAGATCGACAAATGCGGTACAATCGGTGGTGCACGCGTCCGCGGTAACGCTCGTATTGTACAAGGTGCGCCAACTTCATGAGCAACGGAGGACTATACATTGATCATCACGAAAAGTCGACACGAAATCCAACTGATGCGCGAAGCGGGAAAAGTCGTCGCCGAGTGCCACGCGGCGTTGGCGGAATTCATTAAACCTGGAATCACCACTCTGCAAATCGACGAGTTCGTCGAATCGTTTATCCGGAAACATAAGATGGAGCCTGCGCAAAAAGGATACAAAGGTTATCCGTTCGCGTCGTGCACATCAGTCAACGACGTGATTTGCCACGGGTTCCCGAGCGAGTACGTGCTGAAAGACGGGGACATCATCACGGTGGACATGGTGGTCGTGTACAAAGGCATGCACGCCGACTCCGCGTGGAGCTACGCGGTCGGAAACATCAGCGAAGAGGCACAGAAACTGCTGGATGTGACCAAGAACGCGCTGTTCAAGGGAATTGAACAGGCGGTCGTCGGCAACCACATTTCCGACATCGGACACGCCATTCAAACGTACGTGGAAGCGCAAGGCTTCTCCGTCGTTCGGGACTACATTGGCCACGGGATTGGCCGCAAGATGCACGAGAGTCCGGAAGTGTTGCACTTCGGCCCGCCGCACCGCGGACCCAAGATTCGCAAGGGCATGGTGTTCACCATCGAGCCCATGGTCAACGTCGGGACTTACGAGACCGTGCTGGACGACGACGGGTGGACGGCGCGCACTGCGGACGGCAGCCTGAGCACCCAGTACGAGCACACCATCGCCATCACCGACAACGGCCCCGAGATCCTGACGCAGCTGTAATAAAATGAGGCCCTTCCGTTTCCCATGTGGACTGCGCAAGTCGCGCACGGAAGGGCCTAATTCTTTTACTTGACGCTCTTACGTTAGCCTGCTGATTCGTGGGCTAAACGTTCGAATCCCCACTTACTATGCTTCACCCCGCGGCAACGCCGAACACAGTCGAGGCAATTGCACCTAGCGCGTACGACACAACACCGACGATAATTCCGACCAGCGTCATCTCAATTCCGCTCGCCCACCAGCTGCGGACCGTAATCAGGCTCTTCGCCGCGCCGACTGCGAAGTGGGCGAGGATGCTGACGATGGCCGCAGCAACCATGGCGGGAAGCCCCTTCATAAAGAAGAACGG
>CAZYAH010000365.1:0-2496 GCA_964645595.1 uncultured Alicyclobacillaceae bacterium
TTCTTGTGCTCCACGTACGTATTTCATGTGTGATTGTCCCAAGATTGCTCAGTTATTGATTTAAGAAGGGGTCGACCTCGCAAGCTCATCGGAGAATGGCTTGCGGGTCGACCCCTTCGGCGGTTCAACAGCTCATTTCGCCTTAACTTGCGTCAGAGTGACGCCTGTCGTCGAGATGGTCCCTGTAATCGGGGCTCCTGGGTTGTGCTGAGAAACAAAGGTTATCGTCTTGGATGCCGACGACGGCGCGACGACGAAATCTCCCATGTGAAGCGTGTAGGTCTTGCCGCTGCTGTCCTTCACGGACACTGTATACACACCTTGAGGTGTGTTCAGGCGGTACACGTTATTGAGCGAGAGATAGTTTCCGCTGATCCATCCGTCGTGAGTCCCGTCCTTATCCTGATACGTAACGTGATAGAACGGGATGAATTCCCCGTCGTAACCTTCGCGAATGCCTGTAATGCTGACGGGAGTGTTGGCCAATACTTTCGTCTTGGTAATATCGAGTACTTTCGCCCACGTCATTGGACCGCAGATGCCATCGGCTGTCAAGTTGTTCTTGCTCTGGAAGTCCTTCACTGCGGCCAGTGTACCTTGGCCAAAGACACCGTCCACCACAACCGATTCACCATGCCGTTTCAATGCTTGCTGGAGTGTCTTGACCCAGTCACCCGACTCCAAATTGTCCGGGCGATACTGCAACGTGGGACGATGCACGGCATAATCCGAGTACATGTACGCGTCCTTCGTAACCTTTCCGGTCGCCCCGCTCATCACATAGGTTGGCTCGTCGGTCACTGCGACCGGTCTAGCCGGTTTATTGTCGGAATTAAACCGTACGTAGTCGCTGGCACTCGCCCCCGCGACGTCGGCAATCTCATTCATGTATTCGCCGATGGCCAGCGACCAATTGTGATCCGTCGCGTAATACCGGTTCATGCCGTCCACAGTGGACAACGCCTGACCGGATGGAAGGATATCCGCAAACGGCGAGAAGTTCTGCAGGTAGTCCTGGCTGACAATCCACGCCTCAAACCGAATGGAGTAATCTTCGCTGGGAAACACGGCAGCATGCCAAGTGCCGTTGTCGTAAGCGGCATATCCGAACAAGTTGTTCTTGGAAAACGCAATTCCGCCAGATGTCCACGCCGACGAAGCCGCACTGCCAGTTTCCTGGTATGCGTGAGCGGCCAAATACGTGGAGTTGACACCGTATTGTTGGGCGTCAACGAATGCCCATCCCAAACCCTGAATTGGCGATTTTTTGTTGCGCAACCAGCTATCGATAGTCGCCGCGGAAACTTTGCTCGGAGATGCGTAGTTCAAGTCTGCGGTGCGGAACGGGTTCTCATATGCTCCAATGTCTTTGACCGCATACTTTCCATTTATAGAGATTTGATAGAAATGCTCAAAAAATGGAGGAGTCCCGTCGTCCACGCCGATGTAAATGGCTCCGCTGACCACGTGTGGAGGAATACTGTGATCCTGCGGATCCGTTCCCATCTTCGCCGTGTGGTGATACCAATGGCCATTTGAAAGGTAGAAGTAGTCGTCCGGCTTATCCACAATGGATCCGGCAGTCAAATCCACAATAAAACTGGTATCGGACCCATTCTTGGAGAGATACTGTTCCGCAGCACTCAGAGACGCAAACTCCTTTTTCGGAGTCGACGGATTGCCAATGAACACCCCGTAGTCCGGCTGCACATCCAGACGCTTGCCGTCGAGCGTCTTCACGTATCCGCCAGGCACACCAGCGCCAGACGTGAGTCTCGCCTTGGCAGCACTCTCCGTCAAATATGTACCGAGAAGATGGTTGTTTTTATCATACGCTGCGAAGTACGGCTGGCGGTAAACCACTTTCCCTGACGAATCCTTGACGTAGCCACCAGGAGACCCGTTCTGGGCCTTTTTCAAAGCGTTAATCGCGTCGTCCTGCTTGGTGAACGGCCCAGCAATCTTGTGATTGTTGACATCGTAGGCCGTGTACGACGTAACCGTAACGCCCCCACTTCGGGCTGGTGGCCGTGAAGGTTGAGAGAACAGGACCGACCAGGTTTGTTGGCCGACGATTCCGTCTTGCGGCAAATGGTGAGCCCGTTGAAAGGCGCGCACGGCTGCGTACGTTTGTTTTCCGAACACTCCATCGACAGCACCGCACTTGTACCCCAGCTTGCTTAACTGCTCCTGCACCAGCTTTACATTGCTTCCGCGGGAGCCCAATTTAATCGGTTTCCCAGGGTACTTGGGCGCCGACGAAGGCGACTTCGTTTGCGGTTCGCCGCCAGATGGAGACTTGGTTCCCGACTTGGATTTGTTTTTCTGAGCCAGCGCTTGTGCCAGTTCCGCCAGAGTCTTGGGGCCAGCAACGCCATCGGCGGGCAAGTGATGTGCCCTTTGAAAAGCCATCAACGCGGAACGCGTTCGCGAACCGAAGACACCATCGACCTTCCCACAAGAATACCCGAGCGCGTTCAATTTCCGCTGCAGATC
>CAZYAH010000366.1:0-2482 GCA_964645595.1 uncultured Alicyclobacillaceae bacterium
AAGGTGGCAAAACCGGGTTCCGATGTGAAAGTCGGCGACGTTTTGACCATCAAGTACGGGAACAAGACGGTTGAAGCCAGAGTGCTGCAATTGCTGGATAATCCGCGCAAGGAACAGGCCGAGAACATGTATGAGTTCATCGGTGAAAGTCGGCTGGACGATGACGCGGATACAGAGGATGAACTGTGAGCCGTCAAATGCGAGGACAAAGCTCGTCTAAAAAGCTGGTCCATTGAGAGACAGGCTGCTGGGAATCATCTTCCCGGCAGCTTTTATTTTTATCCCTTCGGGGACGCGGACTCGCCTGCCCGGAAGGCAAGGGAGTTCTAAGGATCAGCGGATCGCCATACACTGAAACAGACCGGTCGGACGAGGTTGGGGGTGTATGGCGTGGAGCAAAAGGACGTTCACGATATTCACATCCGGGGCCGCAAAGCGATTGAAGTTACAGGCGTGTCCAGTGTCGAGAGTTTTGATGTGAATGAGTTCTCGCTGATGACCAGCGCAGGCCCGCTGGCTCTGCACGGCAACAATTTGCACATGAAGCACCTGGATTTGCAGACCGGCGTCGTGGTGATTGAAGGTACCGTAACCCGTGTCGAGTACGTGGCAGAGCGTGCCAAGAAGAAAAAACTCACGGGGAAACTGTTTCGGTAACCATGAGGAGCGAAGTCCTGTACATCGTTTGGCTGCTGGCAACCGGATTTGCGATGGGGTTCGTGTTTGACGTGTACAACACGGTGACCGGCGCTTCGAAGTGGCTCCGCTGGTTAAGGCCGACGGTTGATGTTGCCTTCTGGGTCGTGTCTGCCCTGTTTGTGTACTACGTCTTATTTCTGACGGACGAGGGCCGCGTGCGCATCTACACCTTTGGCATCATCCTCGTTGGCTACGGCGTGTACCGCTCCACCATGCATCGCCTGGTGGTTCGCAGCGCATTTGCCATTGTCCGCGTAGTACAAGCCGTACTGGGCGCAGTGTATCGCGTGGTGTACATGCTGACCATACTGCCAATTGTCTCCATCGCGAAGGTTGTGCTGGCCGTGTTGCGCATCGTGTACCGCATCCTGTGCGTAATTGAGTCGTGGATATTCCGCCTGTTGGAATTTTGGCTCAGCGTATTGCTCATCCGCTGGCTCCTGCGCTTACCTTTCGTCCAGGCATTTTTTTCGCGAATCCGAGGCGGGTGGGAGGAAATGTTGACGGCGGCGTCGAATTGGCTCAAAAGCAAGTGGAGTCGGGTGTAAACAAGCAACTGACCAATTCAAGGAGATGTACTCGTTGCCGCGCATAGCCACGCTGCCATCCGCAAATCATTCCAGTAAACTGAATACGTCCCCGGCGCGCTCTCGGCGAGTGAAATGGTTGAAACTCCGCTACATTGCGGTTCTCCTTGTGTGGGGTTGGGCGGGTTACTACTACTGGCATACCCAGTACCCGCAACTGCACGCTCTGTCCGCCAAGCAGGCGGAACTGGAGCAAAAACTGCAGGCAGCCAGCAAGCAGCACGCCGAACTGCTCAAGCAGTCCCAGCAACTCCAGGATGACGCGTACATCGCGCGCTATGCCAGCGAGCACTACAACCTGATCTTGCCGGGACAGGTGGCGTTCAATGTAAAACATTAGTCAGTCGACCGCTGCTGCGTTGACGGCACTTGCGCATTGATTCCCATTTCAGAAAATGTTGTGTTTGTGCACCGGTTGAACTATCCTAGGATTAACATACTCTAGGATTACAAGGTTCCTGTACCTTGAGCCAACGGGCTTGGCGACAATGTCCCGCTTGCCGGCGGTTCGGCAACGCAAAAGTCGTTCAGGACAGGGCCTGCCAGGTTTACACTCTTAAGGAGGCATTCTCTCTGTATGTCCATTGAGGTCGGCAGCAAGTTGTCTGGGAAAGTCACGGGGATCACACATTTCGGAGCGTTTGTGTTGCTGCCGGGAGGTGTTACGGGCCTTGTCCACATCTCTGAGATATCCCACAACTATGTCAAAGACATCCACGAACACCTCAAGATCAACGACGAAGTTACAGTCAAAGTGATCAACGTCGACAAAAACGGGAAAATCGGGTTGTCCATCCGCCAGACGATGGACCCGCCAGCTGCAAGCGAAAGACCGGCGAGAGGCCGGCGTGGAGGTGGGGGTTATCCACCGCGCCAGAGCTTCGAGGATAAGCTGTCAAAATTCATGAAGGAAAGCGAAGATCGGCTGCAGGCGCTTCGCCGCAGTGAGTCGAAACGCGGGGGACGCGGCGGACGACGCGGATAACGGATCATCCGGGGCACACTGGTGCCCCTTCGCTGTTTGAGGAAAGGGATGTGTTTGGTTGGTGAGTGGTCAAGACGCGTATTATCTCGAATACGAATTGTCGGACGGCAAGCGCGTTATCCTTAGGTTTGACAACGAGAACGACCGGGATGGGTGCCACATCTCACTGGACATGTACAAAGTGCAGCTGGGGCCTGTGGATGAAGCGGTT
>CAZYAH010000367.1:0-2463 GCA_964645595.1 uncultured Alicyclobacillaceae bacterium
TCGTCCACGCCGTTGGCCACGCCCACCGGCAGTGCCGGGTCGTGGGGAATGATGCGCGCGCGGTGCGCAGATGCTTCGTGCTGGACCGCTCGTCGAGGCCCCAGCGGCTCATCGTCACCACCCTCACCGCGACGAACCGGGCTGTCGTCCGCTTTTACAACCAACGCGGACGGCGGAGCAGTGGATCAAGGAGGGCAAAGAAGCCGCCTGTTGGCGGAAATCCCATCTACAATCCTAGCCCTGTGACCAGCCTCTCTGTCAGCAATCTCTTACACGTTCTCTCGTGCTGGGGCGCGCGCAGCTGCGAAATAGTGAGAAAAGCTGACACCTGCCAAGTTGGCACCGCACTTGCGGTCGCGCAGAAAATGGGCGCATCGACGCGGCATTTGTAAAGAGAACCGACGGGGTATCCGAGTCGACTAGGCTTTGTCGTGTCCGGGCTACGTCCAATCGGGGCGGCGCCGGTCCCAACGCCTTAGGTGGAGGAGAGAGGGATGACCGCAAAACAGGGTTCCATGAAGATCGCCCTTCCCATGACACTCCTATCCGTAATCATCGCCCCCGTCGTTTGCCTTCTGTTCGTCGCAGAGTTCGCCTTTGCCGTACCGTTTGAGCTTTCGCCCGATGGCTATGCCGTTGTTCGACTCACGCCTCAAGGCACCGTCAGCGCCAGTACGCTTGATACCAGTCTTTTGACCCCAGGCTTTACGTCAGCAACGGGCACGGGTGGCTCCCTTTCAGTGACGAGTTATACCGCCGCCTTTGCGAGCGGTATGGGTGGCGCAGAAATCAAGGCTTTATATGATCGCGGCGGGCCATTGAGCGCAGGTCAAAGCCTCGAGTGGGTACAAGTCATCACTACGAACGCCCCTTTGGGCGGTGCGACATCACCATATCTGGATAATGCTGGAAAACCGGGCGCGCCCTTCTACACCTTCACGGCCCAAAACAAAGACCCGACCCTTCCAGCAAACAAGCTCAACTTCTATGACTTCTCGAAGCGAGACCCTGCGACGTTGACCACTGTTAGTCCGATCAAAACGTGGAACGCGAACCTCTATCCAGTGATTTCGGATGGTGCTCAAGGCATTACAGTGCAAAACGGCATAAGTTGGGGCTGGAGCATGAAGAAAGCAATGGTAGGCTCGGACCCGGGGGTTTTCGTCAATCCCGCACCTGCAACTGCGGTGACGTTCGGCGTAGGTACGAACACCTTCGGGTGGGGAAGCGGTGATCCAAGCTTCTTGAGGTTCATAGGCGAAAGCTTTGACACCAAGCCGAATACTCCATTCACGCTGGGCCATCTGACATTCCACAACGGCGCAATCTTCGAAGGTACCGGAGCTGATAGCGTCACCCTGAATGTATCGATGAACTTCGACAACGTATCGGAAAAGAATTTCGTATTCCCTATCAACTTTCAACTGGTAAATACGCTGAACACCGATGACCCATTTGCCAGCGCTGACTTTGTTGGAATCGAAGGTTTTTCGTTTACGTTTGAGGTCTTCGAAGGTGCCACTGCGTCGGCGGACATCCTTGCAGTGCTGAGTACCGGTCTCAGCGCGTTGCCGTCAGGAGCCGTGCCAACAGGCGCAGAGCTGTCAGGGCTGCCGTTCGACCCAAGTGGGAATTACCGCTTAAGCATCGTCGGTTTTGCTAATCCTTCACCCGGCGGGTTTATTGGTGGTTCAGTGCCGGAACCGTCTACATTGCTTCTGCTGTCGCTCGGCCTGATCGCTGCATTGACAGTTCGGAGACGATCGCAGTAACAGTTGGCATGAAGCGTTGGAAACAAAGCATCGTGGTTCTCGGTTGCTGCATTTGTGTAGTTGGCCTTGCTGCCGCAGCGCCTAGAACGCCGACGCGCGGGCTATTGTTCGAGCACATTGGTCCAGAAGACGCGTCGATTCCGCCTTTTTCCGTGGAGGTTGGTGCGATGGGCGCATCGACGCGTGCAGTGATCCTTGTCACGCCGAAGACATATGAAAGCGTTTTCGATCTGGTAAAGCGCGCCGGCAACGCTCCTCCGCGAAGCCCCCGCCCGATGGGGACCTTCCGCGTGACCTCTTTCAACGATGGGAAACCAGACAATGCATTCACGATTTATCCTGAGGCTGTCCTCTCAGTGATCAGCCGACTCCGCCGAACATTCGAAAGACGAAACCTGCAGATACCCGAAGTACTCGTCATACTGGAAACGCTGTTAACGCCGAAATAGAGCTGCAGGTCGGATGTTCTGTACGTAGGGGCCCGGGATGAACCTGAGTTCCGGCCGCCCCCGCTGGCGCACCGATAAGGCCGTTTCTGCCTATCCGGTTGACTCAGCATCATACAGCCCATTGTAGGTCGTGGGGCCATGCTGGCCGGTGAGCCCGAGCAGGGACTGGAACGCAGCCATGGGCGTGCGGCGCCTGTTGAACCGGAAGACGAACTCGTTGAGGTAGTGGGGCAGGTGTTTCC
>CAZYAH010000368.1:0-2461 GCA_964645595.1 uncultured Alicyclobacillaceae bacterium
CGCGCGTCATTGTCGTGTCCACGACTTGTGTCCAGGTCGCACCATTCCGCTACTATCGCCGGAACAAGCCGGTTTCCACCGACGTTGAACAGGCTTTCCTCGACTTGTACCAGCATCCGGATGACGATGTCTACGTCGGCTTGTTTTTCAAAGACAGGTCGACCAGCGCAGCTTACGCATCGGTTCTCGAGGAAACCACCACGAGCGAGTTGGAGCCCGCCGTCCGCGAGTTGATTGCGATGCAGGCGGAATGGGTGATTGACCAGGCCATCCGCAACTACCAACGCTCCAAACTGATGGAAGAGGTCAACCAGGCACTGGACAACGGAGACCGCAATGCGTTTTACGAAGCGAGCAAGAAGCTGATTGAGTTTGACGCACTTTCCCTCACCGTAGGATAGATCGGACGCGGACACCCCCCTTCGCTGACGCGGAGGGTTTTTTGTTGTTCCTTGGTCGCAGTAGAGCTCTTATGGTACGTTGTTGCTAGTCGCGTCACGCGAGGGGGTGCCATTCGCATGCAACACTTGACGCCGCACCAGTTCGCGCCGTTCTCCGAATACCTCGACACGGTGGTGGTGCGCTCCTTTTCGCCCTTGCCGCTCGACGTCGCGGTGCCGTACAGCGCCAGCGCGCTCATCTCAGCACAGCTTGCCGCACACGTCGTCTCGCGGTTTGCCGGGCGCGCGACCTATCTCGACGCGGGTGCCGTCCCGGTCGGGGACGTGGTCGATCTCGTTGCGAAGTTGCAACCGCTCTGGCCGCATCCCATTCGCTTTGCCTTGTGGATAACGGATCGGACGCTGCTTCAGGACGCGATGCTCCACGAGGCAGGTGTGACCGTGCTCTGCCTGGACTGGTGGCGGTGGATTGTGAACAGGGTGCCGGCGAACCGGCTGGCAGACGCCTGGATGTACCTCGCGCTCGCGTGTCCGGAGTACTGGGCGAGCGTCGAGCGCAAGCAGCTCGGCATGGACGAACCGACCGCGGCGGCGATGGCGAACGAGGGACGCAAGATCCTGGCCGAGGTCCAGGAGTTTGCGGCAAGCGCGCTCGCAGGGCTGTGGGGCTCTCAGCACCCTAGCTTGACATGCGAAAGTTCAGAAAGATAAGATGGTTACATGCAGCAGTTATCTCGTCTACATATGGATTTTTTTACAAGTAACCGATTTCAGCAACGAGGGCCGCAGTCGATTGAACGGAACGCAACAGTTCAGGGCAGGTGAGATCGTAAGATGCTCAAAAAGGCGTACGACTGGATTGACGAGCGTCTCAACGTCACGCCGCTGTGGCGCGACATGGCGGACCACGAAGTGCCCGCCCACGTCAATCCCGCGGTGAAGATGTCTGCGTTCGTGTACTGCTTCGGGGGATTGACGTTCCTCGTCATCACGACGCAGATTCTTTCCGGCATGTTCCTGGCGATGTACTACACGCCGGACATCACCAACGCGTGGTACAGCGTCAAGTACATCACGGACGAAGTCCTTCTCGGCAACGTCGTTCGCGGGATGCACTTCTGGGGAGCCAGCCTCGTGATTGTCATGATGTTCCTGCACATGCTGCGGGTGTTCTTCACGGGCGCGTACAAGGCTCCACGCGAACTGAACTGGGTTGTCGGCGTACTCATTTTCTTCGTCGTCCTCGCATTCGGATTCACCGGCTACCTGTTGCCGTGGGACCAGAAGGCCTACTGGGCGACGGCGGTCGGCAGCCAGATTGCCGGATCCATCCCGTGGGTTGGCCCGTACATCCAGACTCTCCTCCTCGGCAGTCACACAGTCGGCGCACTGACCCTCACGCGCTTCTTTGCAATCCACGTATTCTTCTTGCCTGCCGCACTGCTCGTGTTGTTGGCCCTGCACTTCATCATGATCCGCGCCCAACACATCGCAGGTCCACTGTAATCGGTGCTGTATCGTTGAATGGGCCGACAATCGGTGCACAGTACGGCTAAGGAGGGTGTCCTATGGCAGGAGGCGAACGAATCCCTGGCACACCCAGGTATCGCCATCACCATCTGAAGAACCCGGGTACCGAACCGTTTTTCCCGAACTTCCTGCTGAAGGAATGGATTGTCGGTTCCGTGTTCCTGTTGGCCTTCATGCTGTGGGTTGTCTACAACCCTGTGGAGCTTGGGCCGAAGGCCAATCCGGATGACACGTCCTTTATTCCGGTCCCGGACTGGTACTTCCTGTTTTTGTACCAAATCCTGAAGTATTACCCCGGTTCCGACATCGTAGTCGGCACAGTGCTAGTACCCATGGTGGCGTCGCTGTTGCTCCTGTTCACACCGTGGCTCGATACCAGCAAAGCTAGGCACCCTTACAAGCGGCCACTTGCAACGGGAGCGATGGTCCTGACCACTCTGCTCGTCATCTGGTTGACCAACGAGGCGGCCGTCCAGCACGCAGCCGAAGTTGCCGCGGCCAGCGGCAAGGCGTCGGCCGGATTGCCGCAA
>CAZYAH010000369.1:0-2448 GCA_964645595.1 uncultured Alicyclobacillaceae bacterium
ACTGCTCTTGCAGACGCGCCAGATTCGGAAAATGATCTCATCTTACGTCGGCGAAAACAAGACGTTTGAAAGACAATTTCTGAGCGGAGAGCTGGAAGTAGAGCTCGTGCCGCAAGGAACCCTGGCCGAGCGCATTCGGGCTGGCGGCGCTGGTATCGGGGGTTTCTACACGCCCGCGGGTGTCGGCACCGTCGTCGCCGAGGGCAAGGAGACGCGCATCATCGATGGCCGCGAATACGTCCTCGAGATGCCGATTCGCGGGGACTTCGCGCTGATCAAGGGGTGGAAAGCAGACCGCCTCGGCAATGTCATCTACCGCAAAACCGCGCAAAACTTCAATCCGCTGATGGCGGCTGCGGGCAAGATCACCATTGTGGAAGTCGAAGAGTTAGTAGAACCCGGTGAGCTAGATCCAAACGCCATTCATACACCCAGTATCTACGTCCAGCGGATCGTCGTCGGCCCCTCCTACGAAAAGCGAATTGAACGGAGAACGACGCGGCCGCGTCCATAACGGATCAACTATATTCGAAATGGGTCCCAGAGGAGCGATGAAACATGCCTTTAACCCGTGACCAGATTGTCCAGCGGGCGGCTTTGGAGATTGAGGATGGATTCTATGTCAACCTCGGGATTGGCATGCCGACGCTGGTTGCAAATTACCTGCCCAGTGACATTGATGTCATTTTGCACTCAGAGAATGGGCTGCTCGGAACAGGCCCCTATCCGTACGAAGGCGAAGAGGATCCGGATTTGATCAACGCCGGCAAGGAAACGGTGACGATTCTGCCGGGTGCGTGCTTCTTTGACAGCGCAGAGTCGTTCGCCATGATCCGCGGTGGACACATC
The DNA here is from genome assembly GCA_964645595.1 of uncultured Alicyclobacillaceae bacterium. Lineage (GTDB taxonomy): Bacteria > Bacillota > Bacilli > Alicyclobacillales > Alicyclobacillaceae > Alicyclobacillus_A. The sequence continues at coordinate 850 of CAZYAH010000369.1, forward strand.
GACGTCGCCATCCTGGGGGCGATGGAAGTTTCGGAAAAAGGCGACCTCGCCAACTGGATGATTCCCGGCAAAATGGTGAAAGGCATGGGCGGCGCAATGGACCTAGTCCACGGCGCAAAGCGAGTGGTCGTCACAATGGAGCACGTCAACAAGCACGGAGAACCGAAAATCCTGAAGGAATGCCGGCTGCCTCTGACAGGAAAACGGGTGGTGCACCGCATCATCACCGACTACGCTGTCATGGATGTCACCGAACAGGGCCTGGTGCTGCGCGAAGTCGCGGAAGGCCACACGGTGGATGAGGTCAAGAGTCTGACCGAGGCGGAACTCATCGTACCAGCGGAAGGAGTCAAGACCATACCTCTCCAACGCGCGTGAGTTAATGCGTGGCATGTTCGGAAATTTGCGCTCGGGTTGGCCGTTGGCTGGCGTCGTTGCTGCCAACGGCCTTATTATGACGGCCACACGTGTTAAGCTGACCTTTCACCTTGCGCTTGCTTTGATACAATAGAGGTTATGACAGCTTTTATCGTCAACAAATTATCAGGGGGGTCCTTTATGCCCGTCACTCCAGACGAATTCAAACAAGCGCTTGGACGATTCGCGAGCGGCGTTACCGTCGTGACCACGGCGGACAACGATAAATTAGGTGGGCTCACCGTCTCTGCGTTCAGCTCTCTGTCACTCGACCCACCGTACATTTTGGTCTGCATCGACAAGCGGTCCTCAGCCAACGCACTGATTCAGTCCAGTCGAGTGTTCGCCGTCAACATCCTCGCCAAGGATCAAGCGGATCTATCCAACCACTTCGCCTCCCGGCGCGAGGACAAGTTCGCCGGAGTCGCATACCACATGGGTCGCCTTGGCGTACCGGTACTCGAGAACACATTGGCGGCTTTGGAGTGCGCGCTGGTGCAAGTAGTGGATGGTGGCGACCACTATATCTACATCGGACAGGTGGAGCATTCATCCGTGGCCGAAGGAAAAGAACCGCTTCTCTACTACCGCGGACAATACCGGTCTTTGCAAGATTAGCAGGGGAAAGTGCACGCGGCGCTCGCCTTCTTCCCTCCCCGCAGGCCGCGGCCTGGCGCCTGGAGGCAGCTGAAAAAGGGACTGTGAAACACCGGATCGACCGAACGATGTCACGATTGATCCGGTGTTTCGCTTCGATACCGGGCTTGGTTGTATCGAGCCGGGAGGTCAGCCTGCACATGCGGTGCCTCTTTTAACGCTGCCATACCGTAGATGCGTTCAAGGAAAGCCTTCGCAGTTTCGTGCGGCTGCATCTTGTTCCCGCGCGCGTACTGTTCGCGAATCAACTTCTGAAACTCCTGCCGCACAGCGTTGTCGGTCGGAAGCAGTCGCAACGTTTCAGGGCGCCCAAGCCAGCGCCGAGAGGTCGAAACCGCCCCCTGCACCTTTGTGGGCTTCGTCTCGCGCTGGCGGAACCAGCGAATGATGAGGACGATAGCAACAACGCCCAGTGCCAGGAGCAGCGCCAATCCAAACCACTCCGGCGAGGCCTGTCGGCGCAAATGCGTCGTCGTGTAGAGCATATTGTCTGCGGTTTCGAGGCGGTTGGCTGGGGACTGGTTG
>CAZYAH010000370.1:0-2445 GCA_964645595.1 uncultured Alicyclobacillaceae bacterium
TGGTGCCGAGGACCGGACTCGAACCGGTACGGGCTTTTGGCCCGGCAGATTTTAAGTCTGCTGCGTCTGCCTGTTCCGCCACCCCGGCGTAAAATCATGATGAAGTTTAGCATGGACGGTTGAAGTAAGTCAATCTCGTCTCCAGTGTCAACCAAAAGCAGGATCCATAATTCCGTACACCATGTTGCGCTGTCCCGGCAATTCCCGACCGTCAAGTACCATGAGAGGAGAGACCATCGTCTCACGAAACCCAAGCCTTTTCAGATAACGAATAAACCCGCTTTGCTCTCCGGGTACATCCAGGCGGATAGTTCCGGACCATACACGCAAAAACTCAGCAATGACTTGCTTTGCAACGGCCTCATCCGCGGCCATCAGCGGCCCGATGACGAGTAAATCGCCCCGCCGAACCGCTGCACCGAATCCTTGAAGACGCCCGAAGGGGTCTGGTACAGAAAAACTCACGTATACTTTTGGAAGCAGCAACTCGTAAAGATGCCTTCTCTCGGCGCCGGTCGCCAGCTTGTCCATCCGGACCCAGTCCGACACGTTTGCCTGCAAGACTCCGGTGCCATGACCGTCACTGTCCGCGCTGGCCATGGCGCCGATTCCCGTTCGCATGAAGCGGTGAACTGTACCAACGGTCTGGAATCCAAGTGAAGTGTACAAGGGAAATCCATCCTTGGTAGCAATCAGTGAAACAGGCATGTCAGCAGGTTCACATTCGCGCAAACAGCGCTGGACAAGTTCCTTGCCCAATCCCATTCGTTGAAAGTCCGGGTGTACAATAACCACTCCCAGCGACGCCAGGTCTGAACCGTATCGATACAATCCGGCACTGGACACCAACCGCCCGCCTACACGATGTCCAAACACCGTGCCTGCCACAATCGCCATAGTTGCTTGCTCCGCAGAAAAATTCCAATCGACGCTCTTCGTTAAACTCTGGAATGCGTCTATATCGCGTGCGTCAATTGTCCCCAGACTCCGTGTATGCTCCAACGTGGTCTCCACCTTGGCATGAAAAGTTACTGCATATAAAACGTATACCACATCTCACGATGGTCTGGGCTCATCAAATAGTTGTAGATGCGCTTCGCTCCGAGAACGGATGACCCGAGTTGGCAAACCGGTGGTCAACACAATGACGAGAGTGACTGCAAAAGGAATTTTCTCCGATCCCGAATGTACGAACGGATGACAGCTGGCTCATTGTCAAACTCCGCTGTCGACCATTTACGAGCCTTATCTCTGAAAATGTTCGGACGAATCTGCGCAGTAAGTCGTTCAATCTCCGGTTCAAGACGTTCTAGTGTGAACCACGACTCTAGAATTTCGTTGAGGATGTTCCTGTACTTCTGCATGACTGATGAGATGGAGAGGAGTCTCTTCGTCAATACGTTGTATCCAGTGATTCGAACGGAGTCGCTGTCACAACGCTCCCCAAAACAATTCCTGCCCCAGGTTCCTTCGTAGTCCCATGGAATGAGACGGTACACCCCTGTGCCGGAGTACTCGTAAACCGCATAGTTTTGGTTAAATCCATCGTAGTTCCCCGTGCACACCGCTCCGGCCACCCAGCGAAGGTAGTTGTCGATGTCGAGGTGACTGGTCAAGTATGTGCTCAATGAAGGCGCATCCAAGGTGTTGATTTGAAAGATGAACTGTTCAAAGCGTTTGCGGTCGGACTGATTTCCGATGATCAGTTCGTACCCGTCAAACAGGGATTGTTTCAACTGCTTATCTGAATTCGCCAGACCGAAATTCGCGTCATCATTGGCAGCGTACATTAAGGAATTGAAAGGAATTTGTCGACGCATGAAAAAATTCGCATCCACAGCTTCGATTTCCAGATAGACCCCCAGGTATTCGCCATTGAGTAGAAGGTGGCAGTGTTTTGTCTCTGGACTCGGAACGCCAATCCATTCGAAGAATTTGAAGGACAAAGCGTTGCGGATCATCGAGGGATCGTCATACTCTGCGTTCAAATGCATTGTCCCAGTGTTGCGTCTAATTTCGAACGACTTTTTCGGATAATTGCGCGTGTGTCCGCCGCGGTACCGGAGTTGCACAGGTTCGACACCCCAAGAGTGAACGAGATGAGCGTTGACGAAGTTTTCACTCCAAATGTCCTCCTGAAGTTTGGCCCACTCGCTACTCTCAACGCGCACCCATCTGACAGGCAACTTCATTCCAGTATCAGCCCTTTCTGCGTCTAGATGAGTTATGCATTACATTCGCCTATTCATCCACTCCGCACTTCACATAGTGTGATACCAAATTGTATGTGGGAGGAAGGCGGATGGCCACGGAAAATGAGTTGAATGATCTGGTCCGTAAGGTAGTCAGGGAAGAACTAGAGCGATTGTTGAGCATTGCCAATGAATCCGACAGCGGAAGCGATACACCGGAGAACAACGAGGGCAGTCCAGGAAGGAAAGGCAG
>CAZYAH010000371.1:0-2437 GCA_964645595.1 uncultured Alicyclobacillaceae bacterium
GCACCAATCAGTCGGATTGCGGATTCACGGTTAGGGAAAATGCGAACCACTCGCTCCCGACGGCGGATTTCCTCATTGAGTCGCTCCATGCCATTGGTGGTCCGTAGACGCTTTCGGTAACGTTCCGGCAGGGATAATACGGCTGTCACATCATCGAACATGTCCTCTAAGAGATTCATCGCCTTCTCCCCTTTGTCAACGTATTCTTCTGTGAGTGTATTAAGGAGTAGGCGAGCACTCTTTTTGTCCGGTGCGTCAAAGATGGCGCGAATTTTCGGATACAATTCAGAGTGCATGGATTTTGGTATGGCTATAAGCAAATTACGCATGGCATGAGTCTGACACCGCTGCCACGTACAGCCCTGAAAATGTTCATGTAATGCCTTAACTAACCCGCTGTGGCTGTCTGAGACAACGAAATCCACACCACGTAAATCCCGGCTCTTGAGCCAAGAGAAGAATTCTCCCCAACTCTTTTCCGATTCGCTGTCCCCGAGCATGATGCCAAGGATCTCCCGATAACCTTCCTCATTCACACCGGTCGCAATCATCGTTGCACGCTGCCGTACACGCTCATCTTCGCGAACACGTATCACGAGAGCGTCCACAAGGACAAACGGATACCGGTGCTCACGTAGGCTGCGCCCGTTCCACGCGTTGACGATGGGGTCGAGTCGTTTGCACAAAGCAGATACGGTAGACTTTGAAAACTCCGTACCACAGAGCTCTTCCGTGATCTGGGCAACTTTTCGCGTCGATACACCATTAACCACCATCTCCATGAGAGCGAGAACGAGAGCTTGCTCATGGCGCTGATAACGTGCAAACAAGTCTGTTGAGAACTGCCCATTACGCAGCCTGGGAACCAGCCACGTCAAGGTCCCAATACGGGTTGTGAGGGTATGTGGGCGGACGCCATTGCGGTATCCTTGGCGTTGTTCAACACGTTCGTAGGGCTCGGCTTGAAGCTGCTCGGTCACTTGGGCTTGCAAGACTTGATTCAGTACCTGTTCTACCAGGCGAGCAATACCCTGATCACCTTGAAATAGTCCGTGCAAAATTTCGTCATTCACGGTAACATTGAACTTAGCCATCTCGCATACCTCCTGAGACTTTTGTCTGGACAACTCAAGTCTACCAGAAGGGCGAGGTGGCTTCTTTATGTCACCAGCAAATCATTCGTTTTTACACCATTTTAAGGACTCTATCTCCTGGCATCTCCTGCACATTCTGTGCGTCTACACCCCAGTCGACCTCCACCCATCCGCAAGTGCCAGCTCTATGCAGTCACCGAACGTTTGTCCCTCGTATCGTCGCACGGTCTTGCACTTGCAGCATGTTACGCTGTAGCGGACCATCGTTGCCTCCACAGAAAAAGAGGTCGCGTACGTAGTGGGGCCGGTCGAGGTATCCGAAATTAGGCGTCAAATTGTGGGATTTGTACCTTTCGCATGAAGTTGCGGGGAATATGATAGGACGTGCGATAGGATGGAACTCGAGGTGACGCCATGCCAGCAGCAATCATTTTCGAAAATGAAAAGGTATTAAGTCAGATCGGGTATGTGTACAACGTAAGCGCCCAAACGGTTGCGGTCGAAGGCGACATCACGTTTGATACAAACGGCTTCTTGACCTCCGGAATTTCGCACACAATCGGCACCTCTCATATCAACTTTACGATTCCCGGCACATACTTGATCAGCTTCTCCGTGTCGGGGGCGTTGGCAAACCAGTTTGCCATCTTTAAGAACAACAACGTGGTAGCAGGCGGAATATACGGCACCGGTGTTGCCAATGTGCAAAACATCGGACAGACGGTCGTGACCGTTTTAGCAGGCGAATTCATCACGATCCGCAACCACACATCTCTGTTACCGGTTGTCCTCGGGACATTGTTTGGAGGTACCGAAACGAACGTCAATGCCGCCGTTGTGATTTTGAAACTGCAATGATGAAGATAGGTTGCAAGATAGGAGGTGAAGCAAAGATTGAGTAACCTGCGCATGCGTTTAGAGATATTGGACCAGTCAATCGAAGCGCTTCGGGAAGCACGACGTCACTTGACGTACTTTGAACCAGAACAGGCTTACACCGATGCTAAGGACGCCTTGCGAAACTTACTGAAGGCATTCCCACACATCGGTCCGGACGAACATCGATGCGAACATCACTCGTGTCAATGCTGTTACTGCCACCACTGCCATCCAATGCCCCCTAGTCCGAACTTCGTTTCGAAGAAATTTTTAGCCAGAGCCTCGGCAGGGATTGCGGCGGGTGGAAGCCTCATCCTTTTCGCATCGAGCTTCGTGGACGATGACGGAAACCCTGTTTTGGCATTTCCGTCTCAGTTTGAGTTCTACAGCCTCTATATCAACGGAATGATCCAACTGAACAGTGTCGTTTCCGTAAGTTCTTCCCTGATTGTGATTCCAGGCGG
>CAZYAH010000372.1:0-2436 GCA_964645595.1 uncultured Alicyclobacillaceae bacterium
CCGGACGTTGGCCGATGACGGGTGTTCCACCTGCGGAGACGTCGCAGTTCCGGTGAAGGTTATCGAAGTCCGTGGGAACGACGCGGTCGTGGAAGATCGATTGGGCGTAACATCGACGGTCGCGATCGATTATGTCCCTGACGCCCGACCGGGCGACATCCTCTTGGTTCACATGGGCGTGGCGCTGGCCAAGGGATTGGAGGTGCGTTTATCGCATGAAGTACGTTGACGAGTTCCGCGATGCCGATTTGATTCGCAAGACCTCGGAGGAGATTCACCGCTTGGTGGACCCCAATCGGAAATACCGGTTTATGGAGGTTTGCGGCGGGCACACATTTTCTATATTTCGGTTTGGCATTCAGAACTTGTTGCCCGGAAACATTGAACTGGTTCACGGACCGGGGTGTCCCGTGTGTGTCCTTCCCATGGGCCGCATGGATGATGGTTTGACCATCGCCCAACAGGAGAATGTGATCTTTACTGCTTTCGGTGACGTCATGCGGGTGCCAGGGCGAAAAGGATCGCCCTTGGAGTTGCGGGCCAAGGGAGCCGATATCCGAATGATCTACTCACCGCTCGACGCCTTGAAGATCGCGGTCGATCACCCTGACCGAAAGGTGGTTCTTTTCGCGATCGGATTTGAAACAACTGCTCCATCAACCGCCTTGACGCTCCTTCGCGCGCGCGATCTAAACGTGTCCAATTTCTTCGTGTTCTCCAACCACGTGCTCATTTTACCGGCCATTCGCGCTATCTTGGATTCGCCGGACATGCGTATCGACGGTTTTCTCGGACCTGGCCATGTCTCGGCGGTCATCGGTGCCCAGCCCTACGAGTTTATCGCAAAGCAATATGAGAAACCTGTGGTGATCTCTGGGTTTGAGCCGTTGGATTTACTGCAATCAATTCTAATGTTGGTCAAACAGTTGAACGAAGGTCGTTGTGAGGTAGAGAACCAGTACAGCCGCATTGTCCCGTGGGAGGGCAATGTGCCTGCACTCAGCGCGATGAATAAGGTGTTCGAAGTTCGGCCGTTCTTCGAATGGCGAGGCCTGGGCTTCATCACTCAGTCGGCGCTGAAATTGCGGCCCGAATTCTCGCAGTGGGACGCCGAAGTTCACTTTGAGGTGGAAGGGGTTCGCGTCACCGATCCCAAGGCGGCCCAGTGCGGTGAGGTGTTGAAAGGGGTTTTGAGGCCGCGTCAGTGTAAGCTGTTCGGGAAAGAGTGCACGCCGGAACATCCAGTGGGCGCCCTGATGGTATCCTCCGAAGGGGCGTGCGCAGCCTATTATCATCATGTCCACTTGCGGCAAGCGGTCGGTGAGTAATCCGTCAAACAAGGGTACGTAACAACGCAAGCGCCAGGACGAAGGAGAGAATGCGAATGACGACCACCAAGGTTCATTTCACGGATGACCACATCGGGCTGGCCCATGGCGCAGGCGGGAAAGCCAGCCGGCGGTTGATAGAGGGGTTGTTGGTTCCGTACTTGGTGAACGGTGCGCCGACCGAGTTGAACGATGCGGCGTATCTAGACGTGAACGGATCCCGCTTGGCCGTGACGGCGGACAGCTTTGTTGTAAAGCCGCTCGTCTTCCCTGGAGGGTCCATCGGAGAACTTGCCGTCAACGGCACCGTGAATGATTTGGCCATGGGAGGGGCGAAGCCGCTGGCGCTGATGAGCACGCTCATTTTGGAAGCTGGCTTGGCGACGTCGGAACTGGAGCGCGAAGTGGCTGCCATGGCACGAGCCGCTCAGCGGGCCGGTGTGTCCGTGGTGGGCGGAGACACGAAAGTCGTTGAACACGGAAAAGCGGATGGCATGTTCATCACCACGGCGGGCATTGGCTTGACCGATCCGCGGGTGAATCTCTCCGGACAAAGCGTTCGGCCAGGGGACCAGGTGATCCTGTCCGGGCCCATTGGGGATCATGGGATCACAGTCCTGTTGGCCAGGGGCGAATTGGATTTGGAGGCGGATCTGACGTCGGATACGCGGCCGCTCTGGCCGTTTGTCGCGGCTCTCATCGACGCTGCAGCGCCGGGACTACGGTGGATGCGGGACCCGACGCGTGGCGGCGTGGCCACGGCACTGAACGAATTGGCAAGAGACGCCAAGGTTGCCGTGGTACTGGATGAAGACGCGATTCCGGTTCGTTCCACCGTGCGCGGTGCCTGTGAAATTTTGGGGATGGATCCCCTTCACATAGCCAACGAAGGTCAGTTTCTTGCGATTGTCTCACCGGAGTATGCTGATGTCGCGCTGGAAGCTATTGCGCGGACCCCGGGTGGAGAGGGTGCACGGCGGATTGGAGAGATTCAAGAGGCACCTCAGCGGGTCGTGCTCGCACGCTCCCGGTACGGAGGCACGCGGGTGATCGATATGCTCGTAGGGGATCCGTTGCCGCGGATCTGTTGACCGGGGAGGAAAGGAGC
>CAZYAH010000373.1:0-2427 GCA_964645595.1 uncultured Alicyclobacillaceae bacterium
ATCCACAAAGCACCGCGTTCCGCATAATTTAAGCGCAACATTCTATCCATGCATCCGGCACTCCCGTGATACAATCACTAGTGTAGAAATATTCGTACATAGAAATATTTTCGCGGGAGGGCCATCCATGCAAGCGATTGTCAATGGCACCGTGTTCACGGGAACTGGCGAGGTGCTGGAGAAGGGCACTGTACTTTACGAGAACGGGAAGATTGTTGCCGTCGGGCAAGGGATTGCAGTACCTACAGATGCATCTGTACTGGACGCGAAGGGCAAGTACGTGACGCCGGGGATTATCGACGTGCACACGCACCTTGGTGTTCACGAACTGGAAGTCGGCCGGGAAGGGCAGGACTTTAACGAAACCACCGCAGCGGTCACACCGCATGTGCGGGCGTTGGACGGCATCAATCCAATGGACCCTGGGTTCAGGGACGCCGTCCGGTGCGGCATCACCACGGTGCAGGTTCTGCCGGGCAGCGCCAACGTGATCGGCGGCGAGATGTTGGCGGTGAAGACCGTGGGCCGCGTGGTCGACGAGATGGTCATCAAGAGCCCGTCCGGGATGAAGGCTGCGTTTGGCGAAAACCCCAAGTCGGTGCACGGAGCCAAGGACCGCGTGAATACGCGGATGGGGATTGCCGCGTTGTTCCGCCAGCAGTTCATGAAAGCCCAGGATTACTTACGGAGTCTGGAAAAAGGCGATCCGGTGGCGCGCGATTTAGGCATGGAGAACTTGTGCAAGGTTCTGCGCGGCGAAATTCCCCTGCGTGCCCACGCGCACCGGGCCGACGACATCGCTACCGTCATCCGCTTGGCGAAAGAGTTCGACATCCCATACACGATTGAGCACTGCACGGAGGGGCACCTGATTGCGGACTACATCGCCGCAGCCGGTGTACGGGTGGCTGTCGGGCCTACCATGTCCACCCGGTACAAGGTGGAGTTGGCGAAGAAAGGGTGGCACACCGTGGTCGCCTTGGCGAAGGCGGGGGTTCCTGTCTCCATTACCACGGACCACCCAGTGGTTGCGATTGACTACCTGATGACCGCTGTGGCCAACGCGGTGAAACACGGTTTGGACGAGACGACGGCGTTGCAGGCCGTGACCTTGAACGCCGCCAAGCACATCGGAGTGGAGGATCGCGTCGGGTCGATTGAACCAGGCAAGGACGCCGACTTCGCCATCTGGTCCGGACATCCGCTAGATCTGAAAAACCGCGTTGAAATGACCATCATCGAGGGACAGGTTGTCTACAAGGCGGAGTGAGCGAAGAGGACAAAGGGGCTGCCTGATGATCGCGCCGCCAAAACGTTCGGGGCAGCCCCATTGACCCCTGCGCTCCACATTACGTGCGAGGGTACAAATTAAGCCTCCACAAACTGCTCCTCTTCCGTAGACCCAGTCAACGCAGTGGTGGAAGACAACCCGCCCGAGACCACCTGCGCGACTTCGTCGAAGTAGCCGGTGCCGACTTCCCGCTGATGGCGTGTCGCCGTGTAGCCGTACGCTTCGCTGGCGAATTCCGCCTGCTGCAAGTCGGAGTAAGCGGCCATGCCGCGCCGATTGTAGTCCCATGCCAACTGGAACATGCTGTGGTTGAGCGCGTGGAACCCGGCCAGGGTAACGAACTGGAACTTATACCCCATTTTTCCGAGCAGTGTCTGAAATTCGGCAATTGACTTCTCATCCAGCTTCTTTCGCCAGTTGAACGACGGCGAGCAGTTGTAGGCCAACAGCTTGCCTGGAAACTCCGCGTGAATCGCTTCCGCAAACTTGCGCGCTTCCTCGATGTTCGGTTCGGACGTCTCGCACCAGATCATGTCGCAGTACGGCGCGTAGGCCAAGCCGCGTGCAATGGCCGCGTCGAGACCGCCCCTCATCCGGAAGAATCCTTCCGGTGTACGTTCGCCGGTAAGGAATTTGCGATCCCGCTCGTCGATGTCACTGGTGATCAGGAACGCCCCGTTCGCATCCGTTCGCGCCACCAGCACGGTCGGCACGCCGAGCACGTCTGCCGCCAGGCGAGCGGCCGTCAGGTTGCGGATGGCTTGCGATGTCGGGACCAGTACCTTGCCGCCCATGTGTCCGCACTTTTTCTCGGAGGCGAGCTGATCTTCAAAGTGGACACCTGCGGCTCCTGCTTCAATCATTTGCTTCATCAGTTCGAATACATTGAGAGGGCCGCCAAAACCGGCCTCGGCGTCCGCGACAATCGGAGCCAGCCAGTGCACATTGCCGGACCCTTCCAGGTGTTGAATCTGATCCGCGCGCAGCAGCGCCTGGTTGATGCGCTTCACGACGTTTGGAACGCTGTTTGCCGGATACAAGCTCTGGTCCGGGTACATCTGCCCAGCCAGGTTTGCGTCGGCAGCGACCTGCCAGCCGCTCAGGTAGATTGCTTTCAGGCCGGCCTTAACCTGTTG
>CAZYAH010000374.1:0-2422 GCA_964645595.1 uncultured Alicyclobacillaceae bacterium
TGACCAGCCTTCCGGGATTCAGGACGCATTGCTGAAGGAATTGAAACTCGATAGCGTTGTCGACTTGATGGCTTGGATTTACAGTGACGCTTATTCCGTAGAGCGCGTCGCCGGTTTGGCGCCCGTAGTGTTCCGACTGGCGCACGAGCGCGACGAAACGGCCTCCAGGATCCTTCGGCAGGCTGCAAACGACCTGGCTTTTGCCTGTGCCGTTATCATCGAGCAACTGGGACTTGACGACGAGCCGTTCGACCTCGTGGTCGCTGGCGGCATTCTCCAAAAGGATACACTGGTCTGCGATGCAATGATTGAATCACTCTCAACCCGTTATTCACGGTTTCACGTCGTTCAATCTTGCAATGAGCCTATTTACAGCGCCATCATTCATGGTTTGCGAACCCTCAACTATGCCTCGGAGGACACAGCAGCCCGCTGTGCCAACGAGTTGCGACGGTGGCGACAACAAACGACACCCGTTTTCAATAATCATCAAGGGGATGATGTGTGATGGAAGCGATTAACAAAGAAGAAGTACAGAGGAAATTGCAAGAATTCCGAAATCAAGATGTCTATCTTCACCTGGAAACGACCAACGGATCGTATGCATCTTTGTACGGAGACCGAGCCATGTCTGTGTGTGCCTTCATCCGGAACGGAAAAATCAACTACCAGCGCGGTGAAATTACAGGCAACGGCCCTTATCGAGTCGGTTTGAAGTTGCAGGACGGATGGGTTTACGCAGAAGGGTTGACCGATTACGAAGTCATGGATGGCGGAGAATTGTTGCTCGCGGGACACGATGACGATGGGCAATTGGCGATTGCCCTACAACTGAGCCCCCATCCATTTCGTATGTAGCAGTCGGCAGTACATGCCATTTGGGATTCCAAGTTTGATTCCGCCCAATGTTCGATTCAAATGAACAAATGGAAGGGAGTAATTCCTGTGAATCAAAAATCTGTACTGGCTGTGTTTCCTCACCCGGACGATGAATCGTTCGGTAAAGCGGGCGCCCTCGCCCTGGAAGCGCAAGCGGGAGCACGAATTACACTGATTTGTGCGACATTGGGACAAATGGGGCGTCGAATGGGTAAACCCTTTTTTGCAAACCGTGAAACGTTGCCGCTTATCCGCGAGCAGGAACTACGTGATGCCTGCAAAGTGATTGGAATTCAGGACTTGCGCCTCTGGCGAATGCGTGACAAAACGCTTCAGTTTGAAGATCCCGAAGAGCTCGCCGACCGAGTTTTCGAGGTAATTCAGGAAGTACGTCCATACCGAATCTATACGTATTATCCAGAACACGGCGTTCATCCCGATCACGATGCTCTCTCCGCAGCCACCGTCCGCGCCGTCTCGCGGTTGCCAAAACACGAGCGCATGGAGATTTACGGATCCGCCTTCTCTAAGAATCACTTGGAAGTCCTAGGTCCTCCGGACATCGTACTGGATGTGTCCAGTGTTCTAGAGACCAAAATGAACGCCATTCGAGCCCACCGCTCACAGGCTGAAGTGCTGATTAAAGCGTTGGATGAGCAGATTGCGCAACATCCCGAGAAGAAAGACGAGATTTTGGCATCTATGGCGACCGAGAAGTTCTGGATATATCGATGGCCAGAAGATGACGAGGGAATCAGATAGGTGACAGGGCCTCAAGCCGACGGAAATAACGGGCGCTAAGTGCTCCACAATCTGGCTTTGAGGCCCTATGATTTGAACACTGCAAGACGCTCATTGCTATCATCATAAAAGTCGGTATAATCAAAACCAGAAAGATAGGTTTTATGCAGGGTGGGGGACTCCTTATCCGATGAATTACCAAGTAGTCAACATCTCGTCGGAAGACGACATCTATTACGCGTTAAGTACGGTACGTCATTTCATGAAGCAACTTCCTTTTTCCGAGTCGGATAAGCAGAAGGTTTTTGTCAGTGTGTCGGAGTTAACGCGCAACGTTTTGGATCACGCCTGCAGCAAGGGCATTTTTTGTTGTGAATTGATGGATGAGGGAATACGTCTTACAGTTACAGACGAGGGCCCCGGAATTGCCGATGTGGATGAAGTTTTGAAAGGCAAAAAGAAATCGTCGTCGCGTGGCTTGGGACTCGGATTATCCGGTGTGACGAGATTGATGGATGAATTTCGGATTGAGACTTCGACGAGAGGAACGAAGGTCGTTGCAATCAAGTGGGCAGGAAAAAAGCAGAATAGTAACATCTACGGATGATACGATAAGCCGCCTTGCTTCCATCGGCCAAATCGCGGCGGGAATCGCTCACGAGGTACGAAACCCATTAACCGCAGTCAAGGGATTTTTACAACTACTACAGAAAGAGATATCTCACACTTATCTAGATTTTGCTTATTCAGAACTGGAGCACGCAATTGCCACGTTGCAGGATTTATTGCAGGTTTCCAAGCC
>CAZYAH010000375.1:0-2420 GCA_964645595.1 uncultured Alicyclobacillaceae bacterium
AGAGCGCAATTGCTTCTTCGACGACCTGGCAATGCTCCATGAATACGGCCGCCTCGTCCGCGCCGTGGCATCCGCCGTAGACCAGCCCGGGCGAACTGCCCACATAGCATTGATCCTCGTCGGACCACTCGACAATCTTCGCGTACCTGGCGCTCTCTTTCATGATTTCGACTCCTCAACCGCGCGCTTCGCCGCGCGGATCTGGTAATGCTTCGCATCCTCGCCGGGCGCACCCGATATTGTGATCGGTTTCGAAACCTTCGGGTGCACGAAGTTCCGGTGACTGCCCTTTCCACTCCGATCGACAAATCCCGCTTTCTGCAGCTCTGCGACAAGCTCCCTCACCTTCGGCGGCATCAAATCACCCTTCTTCGCTCTATGGCGTTGGCGCTAAGCGGCCCCTTCTGGGGCTTCGAGCTTTTCAAGGATCTGGCTTTGAATGCGAAAAACTTCATACGCCTTGCGAAGTTGGTCATGAAACGTTGTGACTTCAGTGACGCAGTGCTCGCAGAACCCCCGATCCAGCTCAATTGAACTGTGCTCAAACTTGAGTCCAGGGACGGTGCCTGCCAACTCAATGATCTTCTTTTCGTGCTGGCCCATGTAGCCGCGCTGGTGCACGAAGACGTTTCGAACATAGAAGATGCGCTCAATGACTTGCCACTCGACCTCCGAAGGGATCGTAAACTTGCCGAAGGCCTCCATGTATTTCCTTGCATTGGACAGAGTTGAACCGTGTAGATCTCTCAGTTTCAGCGGAACGCGCGCGATCAGTTCGATGCGTCGGCAGATTTCTTCCAACTGACCTTCGACGAAGGAGCATAACTGAATGACAAAGCCAGAGCGGATACGCGTGGCGAATACTTCCTGCCAGTGGATCGGATAGTGCCACTGCCAGAACTCGTCCTTCTGATCAGGAGTGAGATGATCGACCCCCTCGGCAAGCGAAGCGACCTCGCCCTCTTCAGACTTATGGATGAAGTCCTCCATCGTATCGATAAACATCCTGGACTTGCCGAGCTCATCTGTCGTCAAGAAAGGGCCGAAGAAACCGCCTCCGGTCAGGAAATCTCTGCGTAACCACTCAAGGTTTTTGTTCATAGGCGCGGCCATCGTTTGGGGCCTCAACGTTCACCGCAACCGGCGCGCGCCGCTCTTGCGTACGTGATCTTCGTCCGTTTCTGTAATTTTCCGCGGAACGATAAAAGCTGATTTTCATGGCTGGTCTAAGCAGAATGTTTTCAAAGTAATTCTTCAAGCTTGTGAAGTGATGAGGAATCAACCAGTCGGACGCCTAACTTACGCGCCAATTGAATCGCACTCTCTGTAAAACCAGACGGGGACACGACAACGGCAAAGTCGGCCTCGTGAAAGGCTTTGCCTGCGTGTACTTCCTGCACTGCGCCGTTACCAACCGGGATATTGCGATATTTGCACTGGACCGCGACCGACAAATTGCCTTTACGCGCAATGATGTCCACACCTTGATCCCCGGTCGCCCTGGTTACGCCTCCCTGCCACCCAGCTTGAACAAGTGCCGCAAGGCATGCGTGTTCGAACCCTACACCGTCAGATCGGTTGGGTTCGGGAAGAAGAGCCGCCGGGCTTATCGTATCGTTGACGCGACGTATTACATATGTTTTCCAGTCGAAATGCATTTCGGCATTGTCAAAATTTTCCTGAAGCTCTCTTATGGAGTTAGTAATTTGAGGATTCTTTGCGATGAATTTCGCAATTTCTGCAAGCCACTTCTCGTTTTCGACGTTACCGTACTCGCCGGAACATTCGAGTTGTCGCCGTTTAACGGCTAATGTGGAGTTGTATTTGGATATTTCGCTGTCAATAGCGTCAAGATGACGATCGAACACAGCGAAATCAAGTTCTGGGATTTCTAGAGGAACATCAAGCTCAGCGAGACGGTGACGAAGGGCAGCGAGAGCGGCCTCGTATTTGATCCGCCTCTCTTCGCACACCATTCGCAGCGAGCGACTCCACGACTCCGACGGCGATGATTTCATGGCCCCTTGATGTTTCCGCTCGGTCTCGGCCCATTGTTTATCGAGGCTGACAATTTGAGCTTGAACTTCATTTCTGGCGTGCTCTACAGAAATTCTCTGGTGTTCGGCGCTTGTCGCCCATTCCGTCGCCAACGCGTCACGAAGTTCGTTTCGGTCCATGATGTCCTAGAGGCTCTGGGGTCTTCAATTGGGCAGCACATCGTTGTCTGGAAAAGCATATGCCTGTAGATGCAAACATCCAAAGGTGGATACACGCATCTGCCGGCCTATCCCTATATTTGGATATCCAATGCTAAATGCCCGGCGTTGACGCTCAGTTGATCGTCCGCCGCTCGCGTTCGGGCGCTTCCTGCGGCTCGACGCCGGGGAGCTTGAGCTCCATGTCCCAGTCGCTTTTCTTCA
>CAZYAH010000376.1:0-2412 GCA_964645595.1 uncultured Alicyclobacillaceae bacterium
GGAAACGCCCTGGAAGTGCGGGAGGCGATTCAAACCTTGCGTGGTCAGGGACCGCGCGACCTCACCGAACTCTGTTTGACGCTTGGGGCGGAAATGGTGGTGTTGGCCGGGAAGGCCCGCGATACCGCCGCGGCGCGCGCACTCCTTGAAGAAGCGCTGGAGAGCGGCAAGGCGCTGGAGAAGTTCCGCCAGTTCATCGCGGCACAGGGCGGAGATCTGCGCGTGGCGGACGACTTGTCGCTGCTGCCAAAGGCGCCGGTTGTGCAGGTCCTGTCCGCTGATCGGGCGGGCGTTGTGAAGAAAATCCACGCGGAAGCCGTTGGCGTGGTGGCCATGCGCCTCGGCGCAGGGCGCGCGACCAAGGGAGACGTCATAGATCCCGCAGTCGGATTGGTGCTACGCCGGAAAGTCGGCGAGCGAGTGGTCAAGGGTGAGCCGCTCGTCGAGATCCACGCGAAGAGCGAGGCGGACGCGAGAGACGCGATGGAAGCTCTGTTGCGCTGCATAGAAATTGACGAAGGAAATCCGTTTGCAGTCCCGCTCGTGCTCGACATTGTAAAGTCAGACGCAAAACCAATCGCAGACGTTCAGCGCAGCACCCCTCCGTCGGGCCTGCTGCAGGCGGCGCAGGAGGCGATGCAGCGCGCGTACGTCCCGTATTCCCGGTTCGCGGTCGGAGCAGCGCTGCAGCTTAGCAACGGAGAGGTCGTGACAGGAGCCAACGTCGAAAACGCTTCGTACGGGCTCACCAACTGCGCGGAGCGGACTGCTGTGTTCCGCTACATCATGTCGGACGCCTACCGCCAGGGGGAGAAAATTGAGCGCATTGCGGTCATCGCGGACAGCGAGGGACCGGTTGCTCCGTGCGGTGCGTGCCGCCAGGTGCTCGCCGAGTTCTGCGCGCCGGACACGCCAGTCGAGCTGGCGGACCTGCGCGGCAACGTCCGGCAAACCACGCTGCAAGACCTGTTGCCATATGCGTTCGGCGCCGCGCAAATGGAGTAGAATAGGAATGACGATGGTAGATTTGGACAGGAGGGACCATGTTATGCCAAAGTTCGCCCAGCCGCTGTTCAGTGACAACACCCTTGGGAAGGCGGGAGAGCTCCCGACGCGCCAGGACATCGCCGACAAGTACAAGTGGCGCCTGGAAGATATGTACGAAAACCACGACCAGTGGGAAGCGGACGTGGAGCAAGTGACGCGGTGGTCTGCTGAGCTGAGCCAGATGCAGGGCACGCTCGGACAGTCGGCAGAGAACTTCTACCGCGGCTTTGATCTGCAGGACAAGATCACGGAGAAGATGTCCAAAGTATACGCGTACGCCCGCATGCGCCGGGACGAAGACAACACCAACGCGACGTACCAGGCCATGACCGACAAGGCGATGGCGCTGTGGGTGAAGGTGGACAGCGCGAAGGCGTTCGTTGTCCCGGAAATCCTTTCGATTCCCGACGAGACCATACATCGCTTCCTGTCCGAACACGAACAGCTCAAAGTTTACCAGTTCGCCATTCAAGAGCTCTTGCGCCAGAAACGCCACGTCCTGTCGGCGGAACAGGAAATGCTGCTGGCGATGGCGGGCGAAATCGCGCACGCTCCCCAGCAGATTTTCACCATGTTCAACAACGCCGACATGAAGTTCCCGACCATCAAGGACGAAGACGGCAACGACGTGGAGCTGACGCACGGGCGCTACATACAGTTGCTTGAAAGCCGCAACCGGGACGTCCGGAAGAGCGCGTTTCAGGCGATGTACGACACGTACGGCAAACATAAGAACACGCTGGCCGCGATGTACGGCGCAAGCGTGAAAAAGGACCTGTTCTACGCCCAGGCGCGCCGCTACAACTCCGCGCTCGAAGCGGCACTCGACGAAGACAACGTGCCGGTGGCCGTATACGACAACTTGATAGCCGCCGTCCACGAATCCCTGCCGGCTCTCCACAAATACTTAGAGCTGCGCAAGCGCGTGCTCAACCTCGACGAGTTGCACATGTACGACTTGTACACGCCGATTGTCGGCGAAGTGAACGTGCGCATGGACTACGACCAGGCCGTCGAGACCGTGCGGGACGCGATTGCGCCGCTCGGCGAGGAATACCAGCGGATCGCAAACGACGGAATGAAGTCCGGCTGGGTCGACGTGTTTGAGACCCGCGGCAAGACCAGCGGCGCGTACTCCTGGGGCGCGTACGGCGTTCACCCGTACATCCTTCTCAACTACCAGGGGCGGCTCGACGACGTCTTCACGCTTGCCCACGAACTGGGCCACGCCATGCATACGTACTACTCGAACCAGACGCAGCCGCACGTCTACGCGGGGTACAGCATCTTCGTGGCCGAGGTGGCGTCCACTTGCAACGAGGCGCTGCTGACGCACCACCTGCTTAAGACCACCGAGGATCCGAA
>CAZYAH010000377.1:0-2398 GCA_964645595.1 uncultured Alicyclobacillaceae bacterium
GACGTGCCATTTGATATGTCTGTCGGCACGTCATGTCACTTTCCATTCACCTTTTTCTATTTTAAGCGAAAGCCGTTACCCACAGTGTGGCCCGAATTGAGTACAGCGAGGTTCGTTCACAATCCTTACTTATACAGCCGTTCTTCGTACACCACATACCCGAATGGATGATGCGTCTCGTGAATTACTGCATCTCCCGGGTTCCCGACGCTAGGATACGCCTCGTTTTTCGGAATGTACCGCCCTTGCAGTTCAATGGGTTGCCCAGCTTTGAGCTCCGGGATGGGACCCGGAAGGCCGAGCGGATCACCGTAGCGGATGGCAACGAAAGCGGCGTCTTGCACTTCCTTCTGGTTTCCGTGCCATACTTTCAGCACTTCGATGTTGTCAACCAGCAAGTGATGATGGTAAGCGCCCTGGGACTCGACGTCCGGCTCCACCCGCTGGATAACCGCGCGCACGCGAACAATGGGCCCACGGTCATCACTCGGCGGCGATGGCCGCGAACGATTTAGTTGTGGGACGGACTGAAGAGCCGGATGGTCGGCATCCTGCGACTGTCCTGGTTCCACCGTGCTCAGGAAGTTGATCAGCGCCGTCGCGTCAAACGCCCCAAACCCAGTGCACGCATCCCAACCTGGTCCTGCGGGATATCCCTTGACTCCATTGAAGGAGTTGTCTCCGACCGTAATGTCCCGGTACGCCGATTGGGCATTCGGTGAGTACAGTATCTTTGCGAGGCCGGACAGTGGCGGCAGACCATGTTGAGCGCGCTTCTGATTGGCCAGTGCGACAACCGCCGCGAAGACGGGACTAGAGACGGACGTCCCTCCAACTACAACCGACTGACCCTGGAAGATGATTTGGTACCCTGTCGCCGGGTCTGCATTGCACGAGATGTCCGGCAGGCCTCTTCCGGTGCCGGAGATACCACTTTGATATTCCGGCTTCGGAAACACTCCGCTAAATCCCCCGCCAGTAGCACCCCCGTTCTCTGGCCCGTTGTAACTCCAGGCCGTCTCTGTGCCGTCTGGCTGCAGCGATGTTCCCCCTACCGCGATGGCCCACGGAATGGACGCGGGTGCGTCCGCATGGTAGGTCCTTTCTCTGTATGGATCATGGAGTCCATATGCGCCTTGATCTCCGGAAGAGATGCAGACTGTGATCCCCTTCGCATCGAGTTGGGCAATCAGGTCCGCCCACTGCCGCAGATGAGTTGCGTCGAACGACGACTCGCCGTCCCCGTAGGAAATCGACAGTACCGACGGGTGATACATATCGTCGTGGAGAATGTACTGAAGTGTGTTTGTGACAGCCTGCGCGAAGTCATCGTATGTGTTGCCCGCATTGGCCTCATAGACAACAATGTGGGCTCCCGGCGCCATCGCACCTGCCCACTGAAGGTCCAGCGTCGCTTCCTCGTCGTCCGGACTCCGTCCATCGTCGTTCGGAGTGCCGTCGACCGACACAAACGTGACACGTGGCGGACGGATACCGTGCTGACGCCAAAACTGCTGAGCGTCGCGCAGATTGTACCCGTTCGAGAATTCCAGAATTCCTATGGTCTGTCCTGCTCCATCAAGATCATCCGGGAAGTTGTACAGCCGTTTGATGTCCGCCGGGAAATAGCCTTGGCCACCGTTGGGGACCACACCATCGGTCGCAAACAGGATCCTTCTCGTCTTCATACTTACGACGACCTCCTTTTGCCAACTGGCCATCCTCCGCATCACATGATGGACGCCGGCCTTTGATACAGAATATTTCGTCATCTGAAGGAAAATTCCCTGCTTGTCCAGGTGTCAAATCAAGAGCAAGTTTTTCGACATGGGGGCCATCTCCGAGACGTGGCGGGACGAGGCGGATAATGAGACATTTTGTCACTGATGGCGGCGAATACGGAGTAAAGAAAGCTGCTCGGCTTTCACAGGGAAAGGAGCAGCGTATACAAACGGGCATTCAACGGTTTGCACGGCTCGCGATGTATTCAACCCAGTCCCCACCGGGGACGAATTCCGCCTCTGTCCGCAACCACGGTTCGCGTGTGACGGGGAATACGTATACGTAGCACTCAACTGCGGTACCGTCTTGGAGGCGAGCTGTGGTAATGACACGCTCGTAAACATTGTCCTCGCCTGGGCCGTAGTAGTCTTCGAGATCATCCATCGCATCTAAGGCCTTCGGAAAGTCGGTGAACTCGAACACTTCCCCGTGGACGATTCCACGGCCCGGCACGACGGCGGGATATCCGTGGGAAGGCATATGGTACAACACGCCTTCGATGTAAGCGGGCGTGGCGCTCTTTACCCACTCGGCGACAATACCGTGGTTGCTCTGACCCGTGCGGAGTGAACCGTAAACGAAAACGAGGTTTGGCATGATCTACAGCTCCTGAACA
>CAZYAH010000378.1:0-2396 GCA_964645595.1 uncultured Alicyclobacillaceae bacterium
TTGTTCAATCTGTCCGTAAACGCCTTGATGAGGATAGGGGGTTAAGTCGATGCCAAATCTGGACGCACTTCATCAACCATATTGGTCGACGATGGGCCCCATCATCATCCTCACCGTCACCGCGTTTGTCGTGATGATCCTCGAGTTTCTGGGCAAATCCGGGGACAAGCGCTGGTTGAATGTCATCAGCATTGCGGGCGTTGTGGCCGCCCTCGTCCCGGCCATTCAGAAGTTCAACGCCGATCCGAACCACGTGATGTACACGTTCATCCTCGACGCATTCGGTTCGGTCTTCACCATCCTGTTGCTGATTACGGCGGTGCTTGTACTGCTCTTTACGCTCGATTACTCCGGGCGGGTCAAGGTCGCGAGCGAGCACTCGTACTTGATCCTTTTTGCGCTCGTCGGCGCCATTGCGATGGTTACCGCCATCGACCTCGTGACCCTGTACGTCGGCCTCGAGCTGTTGTCGGTCGCGAGCTACGTGCTCGCCGCCCTGCGGACGAAGTCGGCGCGGTCGGTGGAAGCGGGTATCAAGTACATGCTCATGGGCAGCATCGGATCGGCCGTGTTGCTGTATGGCATGTCCTTCCTGTACGGCATGGCAGGTACGACCAACCTGATTGGCCTCAGCCAGCAGAGCATGGACATGTTTGACCAATACCCGGCGATGACCGTCCTCGCCTTCCTGCTCGTGCTCGGGGGCATGGGCTTCAAGCTGTCGCTGGTTCCGTTCCACATGTGGACGCCGGACACGTACGCGGGCGCACCGTCGCCTGTTTCCGCGTTCCTGTCCACGCTCGCCAAGTCAGCGGCGTTCGGCATGCTGCTGCGCGTCCTTGTGTACATCTTCTACGGACAGGCGAGCACAGTGTTCCCGTGGGTCGGCGTGCTGGCCGCAGTCACCATGGTTGTCGGCAACCTGATTGCCTTGCCGCAGCGAGACATGAAGCGGCTGCTCGCGTTCTCTAGCGTGGCTCAGGCAGGGTACATCCTCGTGCCGATCACGCTGTTCGGCGCAACCGAACTGGTCAACACCGTGTCGCTGTTTGACAGCATCGCATTCTACCTGTACGCGTACACGTTCATGACGGTCGGCGCATTCGCCGTCGTCCACGTGGTGTCAAACGCCCGCGGCTCGACCGACTCCGACGCGCTCATCGGCCTCTACCGCAGATCACCCTGGCTGGCCGTGGCGCTGACCATCTTCCTGCTCTCGCTGGCCGGCATGCCGTTGACCGCGGGCTTCGTCGGGAAGTTCTACATCTTCGCGGACACGGTGCACATGCACAAAGTGTGGCTTGGCATGCTCTTGTTCCTGACCAGCGTGGTGTCGTTCTTCTACTACTTCGGCTGGATCCGCAAGATCTACCAGGTGGACGACACCCCGCAAGGAGCGGCCATTCGGCCGACGGGAGTCATGAACGTACTCCTCGGGCTGTGTGTCGCGGGCACCGTCGTCCTCGGCGTCGCACCCGCAACGCTGTTGCACTTCCTAGGCACGGCGAAGTGGTTCTACTCCTAAGTCGGCTGCTGCTTCTACGAAAACGGACGTCAAACGCGTCTCACAGGCGCAGAGGGACTTGCTCTCTCTCTGCACTTGTGAGACGTTTTTATTGAGACGAAAGGGGGCCGATCCGATGCCCACAACCTACGCAAGTCCCACAACCGTCCTGATTGCCGCGGACGGGCTGGTGTTCATGATTGCGTTTCTCGGCGGCATCTACTTGACCTGGCAGGCGCTCGGCGTCCTAAAGTGGGACAAGTTCGTGTTCGATCCGATTGGCCACCAGACCCGCATGCTTCGCTTTATCCTGTCCATCATTGGCGGATTTTTTATCGCGAGCACGGCAGTGGTGTACATGATTGCGGCGCAGGCGCTGCGAGCAATCCTGTAGGCGTAGTACAATTGAAAGTTCTGAGAATTGCCGCGCGAGCAGGAGGAAATCACCGTCCCATCCAGAATCAAGTATGTATACCAGCGTTGCCTGAGAGACACAGAGGGCGCATGCGCTGTTTCAGTAATGCTGGAGGGGGATTGGGATGCGACCGATTGGAGTGGTCCGCAAGCTGGACCAGTTGGGGCGGATTGTAATTCCGATGGAACTGCGAAAGCGCTTTGGCATTCGCACGGATGACGAGATAGAGATCTTTGTCGACAGCGACACCATCATTCTCCGCAAGTACTTGCCGCGTTGCGTGTTTTGCCAGAATCCGGACGAGAACATCCGACAGTACCGCGGGAAAAACATCTGTCCGGACTGTTGGGCCAGTCTCCGGGCGCGACGGGCCTAACGGGATTCCGGCGAATTTTTGCTTTGAATCGACAAGCTAACTCACGGTGCGGGCGCACGGTCACGTGCGCCCGACTTGTCTCTTATGCATAACTTCACCAT
>CAZYAH010000379.1:0-2396 GCA_964645595.1 uncultured Alicyclobacillaceae bacterium
CTCCCGCTTCCGATGGACGAGGCCCGCTCGTTTGCGCATGTCGAGCGTAGGCAGCGCGAGGTTTTCCCGGACGCTGAACGGAAGGATGAGCCCTTGGCTCTTGCGGTCTTCCGTAAGGAACGCCATCCCTTCGTTAATCGCGTCGCGCGGAGACTTGAACCGCTGCTCCTTGCCCTTGAACACGATGCTGCCGCCGGTGACTTTGTCGATCCCGCTCAACGCCCGCGCGACTTCGGTCCGCCCGGCGCCCATCAACCCGCCGAGGCCGACAATCTCGCCTCTGCGAACGGTCAGGTTGATACCACGTACATGCCGGGTTGAAAGCCCTTTCACCTCGAGCAAAGTTTCGCCGGGATCGACGGTCGCTCTCGGGTAGCGGTCATCCACGTCGCGGCCGACCATCATGCTGATGAGCTCCCGCTCCTGCGCCTCGGCCATCACCCGGGTGCCGATAAACTTCCCGTCACGCAAGATTTCGACCTTGTCGGCAATCTGGTAGAGCTCTTCCATGCGGTGAGAAATGTAGATGATTCCAACTCCGTCCGCGCGCAGCTGGCGGATCAGCTCAAACAGCCGCTCGGTCTCGACCTCGGTCAACGCGGCCGTGGGCTCGTCCATGATGAGAAAACGCACATTGGACTGAATGGCGCGCGAAATTTCCACCAGTTGCTGTTCGCCGACGCTGAGGCTGCCGACGAGCGTAGACGTTGGGCGCCGCAAACCGACGCGCTCCAGGGCGCTGGCCACGTCGCGGTGCAATTTCTTGTAGTCCACCATGCCAAACGGCTTGCGGTACGCCTCTTCGTGCCCGATGAGAAAATTCTCGGCGATGGACAGATTCGGGAAGAGGCTCAGTTCCTGGTGGATAATCTCGATGCCAAGAGACCTGCTGTCCTGAATCCGGTGAATGTTGACCGGCTGCCCGTCAATGAGGATCTGGCCAGCATCTGCTGCGTAAACCCCGGTCAGGATCTTCATCAAGGTGGATTTCCCGGCGCCGTTTTCGCCGAGGAGGGCCAATACCTCGCCCGACTCCAGCCGCAGGTCAACCCCTTGCAGAACCTGCACGGGACCAAACGATTTCGAGATTCCTCGCATCTCCAAGACGCTCACAGTTTCACCTCCAGTCTTAGAACGGCACTCCCGCACGCAAAATCACGTTGGCGTACGGCGTCCACTCCCCTGTCCGAATGACGGCCTTGGCGTTCTGCGTCCGCTTCTTGAAGTCCTCGTGCGTCAGAACCTCCGGCTCCGTCTGGAACAACCCCTTTACCTTCGCGAGGTACTCGGGATTGGTCGACTGCAGCTCCGTGGCCACAATCCACTGTTCCACCACCAGCTCGGAGAGCACCGTTTCCAGCACGTCGAGAAACCCTGGCACACCGGCACGAACCGCAAGGTCAATCTGCTCAACTCCGGGAGGCACCGGCAGTCCGTAGTCGGAGATCACGATTTCGTCGCCGTGGCCCAACTTCGCCACCAACTCGGAGATCCTCCCGTGAAGTATGCCTGACGCTTTCATGCTGCGATTTCTCCTTCCTGCTTTGCACCCCGCCGCCGTATGTAACCTCCGCACATCCGTCAGATACAGAATGTGAAAACGTTACCACATACAGCGTCACACACTGGAGCTGTTCGAGATGTGTCAAGCTGTGTCGTGAGCTGCGTCAATCCGCGTCGAATGCCGCACCAGGAGCGACGGTTCGAACTCTTTCGAAGGTTCGACGTCGGTGCGGCCGTCCAGCCGTGCGATGAGAATCCTCGATGCCTCGCGCCCCATGTCATATCCGCGCTGCTCCACCGTCGTGATGGACGGATACACGTATTCCGACATGGGAATATTGTCGTAGCCGACCAGTTTCACATCGTCCGGAATGCGGATGCCCATACGGTTGGCCGCCTGAACGACAGCAATCGCCATCATGTCGTTGGCTGCGAAGATGCCGTCCGGAATATCCCGCGTCGAAAACAGCTTCATCGCCGCCTCGTAACCGCCGTCGTAACGGAAGTCGCCAGGCGCGATGGTGCCGTACACCCCAATCTCTTCTTCCACAGCCTTGCGAAACCCCGCTCGCCGGGCTGCGGCAGAAGGGGAATCGTCCGGACCCGAGATGTGGGCAATCTTTCGGCAGCCAATGTCGATGAGGTGTTTGGTCGCAATGTACGCGCCCACCTCGTTGTCGCTCCAGACCGCACTTTGCAAATGGGTCGGCTTCCGGTCAGCCAGGATGACGGGGAGTCCGTTCAGTTGCCGGATCAAATCCTGTTCCGGCGTCCGGCTTCCCACCAGCACGATGCCTTCAACCCACTTTCCTTGCAGCAGGTTGACATACATCTGCTCGCGCTCCAGCTTCCAGTCCGTGTTGCAAAGAATGACAGTGTAACCGCTTGCAATG
>CAZYAH010000380.1:0-2394 GCA_964645595.1 uncultured Alicyclobacillaceae bacterium
ATCCGTTGCAACAAGAAGACCGCGGACAGCTCTTCCATTTCCATCCCTCCGTTCTGGAGGGAAAGTTCGAGAAGAACTGCCCGCGGCCTGCTTTCGGCACGCTATGGCACACATCACTTTGTAGAATATTTCCAAAGTTAGATCGATCCGCTCGTAAAGCAGAACGTCGCTACCGCTTCATCCCCCACGCGAACCCCCACGTTCCATCGGATCGATAGGCGAGCACATGATGGTCCGCCCAATCCAGGAGGAGCTTGTCGCGCTCTGAGAAGACAGCTCGCCCGTTTGGGTGGGTGTGGAACGTTCCGACCACGCGCCAATTTTGCGAGAGAGTGGAATAAGCGAACCGCACCACCTCGGCCGGATCCGCAAAGAAAGCATACGGGCTTGCGGAGGCCTGCAGTTCGTGCAGAAAGATGATGTCGGCGTCCGGTTTTGCCACAAACAACCCGCACGCTTCGTTCGGGAATGCGCGGTTGGCCAACTGAATGCAGCGCACGCGCAAGTCGTACGACCACCATTTGGGAGGGTCATTCGACAAACTCAAATTCCATGTCGCCAATGCGGATGATGTCTCCTTCCTTCGCTCCGCGCTGGCGCAGCGCGTCGTCCACGCCCTGGTGTTTCATGATGCGCTGGAAGCGCGCCACCGCGTCTTGCTGACGGAAGTTTGTCATCTTCACGAGTTTCTCTAACTCCTGACTCTGAACGACAAACGTGCCGCCCTCGCGCACAATCTGGAAGGGCTCCTTCTTGACGTAGCGATAAACTTTTTTCTCGCTCGGTGCAGCATCGACCGATTCCTCTTCCCAGCTCGGCGTGTCGACATTCACCTTGTCCAGCGTATCCGCAATCGCGTACAAAAGTTCCTTCACGCCCTCGCCGGTCACGCCGGAAATCGGGTAGACCGCCAACTCTGGATACGCCGCGCGAAATGCGGCGAGATTCACATCGGCTCCGGGGAGGTCCATCTTGTTCGCCGCCACCAGTTGCGGGCGCTCGGCCAGCTTCGGATCATAGGACTTCAATTCCGAACAGATGATTTGGTAGTCTTCGACGGGATTGCGCCCCTCGACAGACGCAATGTCCACGACGTGCACAATCACTTTGGTGCGTTCAACATGCCGCAGGAACTCGTGCCCGAGGCCGTGCCCCTGATGAGCTCCCTCAATCAATCCGGGCAAGTCGGCCAGGACAAAACTGCGGCCGTCGCCAACCTCCACGACGCCCAGTTCCGGAGTCAGCGTCGTAAAGTGGTAGGCGCCAATTTTCGGGCGGGCTGCCGAGACGGCAGACAGCAAAGTGGACTTGCCGACACTCGGAAACCCAACCAGTCCGACGTCGGCGAGGACTTTCAGTTCCAGAAGCAGGTTCCGCTCCTCGCCGGGTTCGCCCTTTTCCGCCATGTCGGGCGCCTTGTTGGTCTCTGTGGCAAAGCGGGCGTTGCCTCGACCGCCGCGTCCCCCCTTGGCTACGACGAGACGTTGGCCGTGCCGCACCAGGTCCCCGAGGAACTCTCCCGTGTCTGCGTCCTTGACCGTCGTACCCGGGGGAACTTTCACAATGAGGTCTGGAGCGCTCTTTCCGTGCTGATTCTTCGTTTTCCCGTGCTCGCCCCGTTCGGCTTTGAAGTGTCGTTGGTAACGAAAGTCGATGAGCGTGCGCAGCCCTTCGTCCACGACAAATACGACGTCTCCGCCGCGCCCCCCATCGCCACCGGCAGGGCCTCCGAGCGGGACGTATTTTTCACGCCGATAGGAGACAATGCCGTTGCCTCCGTCTCCTCCCTTAACGTAAATCCTCGCTTGATCCACAAACATGGATATACCGACTCCTTTGTCGTGGCTCACTGGAGCGTGGCCACAGGTACCAGGCGAATCTCAAGGTGTTGCCACGTGGTCTCACTTTGTTCATTTTGCCACGAATCAAATAATTCTTCCCGTATGTAAACGAACGCGCATGGCCTTGATTGCTCCGGTTGGCCCAATTGGACTTCGATGTCCAATTGCGGCTGATTTTGCTCTGACGCAAACTGTTCCGCCTGCGCGAACAACCGGCACAGTTCTTTTACTTGAGACAGAGTTAGAAAAGCCGGTTCCGGAAGGTTTCGCACCCGGACGTGCGGACACTCCATGGCTGTCCGGACAAGTTCCGGCGCGTGGCCCCGCGACTGGATCCCAGAAATCGACTGAAGCCAGTCGGCAAGGCGGTTGACAGCAGACAGCGACTGCTCCGCTTTCCCCAATTGAAGGTAGGCCTTCACCAGTTGCAAACCGTTTAACACGTCGTGTCGGTGGCGGCGAAGTGACTCGAGCCATTTCCCATCGCAAGGTTCCACGACTGTACGCCTCCAAAAGAAAAGCCCGGCATACGCCAGGCAGTCCCGTTTGCTTG
>CAZYAH010000381.1:0-2392 GCA_964645595.1 uncultured Alicyclobacillaceae bacterium
GAGTCCATGAACAGTTCCGTGATGTCCTTCAGGCGGCACGGCTGTTTGTTGATCAGATATTCACTTTCGCCGGAGCGAAAGACCCGGCGGGTGACGACCACTTCGTTGAAGGGGACCGGGAGGTGGCCGTCCGAGTTGTCGAGCGTAAGCGACACTTCACAGAAGTTCGTGGATTTGCGGCTGTCGCTCCCCGCAAAAATGACGTCTTCCATCTTGCTCCCGCGCAAATTTCGGGCGCTTTGTTCACCAAGTACCCAGCGAATGGCGTCGGCAATATTGCTCTTGCCGCTGCCGTTCGGCCCGACCACAGCCGTAATGCCAGGCGAGAAATCGATACTCGTCTTGTCGGCAAACGACTTAAACCCAATGACGTCAATCTTTTTCAGGAACATCCGGCGTCCCCCCATGGACCCGCCCGTACTTGGCCAAAGCTTCCCGAGCGGCTTTTTGCTCCGCTTCTTTTTTGGAACGCCCCGTGCCTTTGCCCATCACTTCCGCGCCGATGCACACCTGAACCACAAATTCGCGAGCGTGAGCCGGGCCGCGTTCCTCCACAATTTCATACCGCAAGTCCTTGCCGACGTGCTGCTGAACCCACTCCTGCAAGGCCGTCTTGTAGTCAAGCGCGTGCGCGTAGTCCCCGAGGTACGGGAAGAAATGCCGATTCATGAAGGATTGGACCGCTGCCAGTCCCTGATCCAGGTAGAGCGCACCGATGAACGCCTCGAATACGTCGGCGAGCAAAGCTGGGCGGTTTCGGCCGCCCGACCGTTCCTCTCCCCGGCCCAGTCGAATGTACTGGTCAAAGCCCAGTCTGCGCGCAAAGCGAACCAGGCTGGGTTCGCAGACAATCGCAGCCCGAAGCCGGGTCAATTCGCCCTCCGGAAGGTTCGAGTTGGTCCGGTACAAGTACTCGCTCACAACCAATTCAAGCACAGCATCGCCGAGAAATTCCAACCGTTCATTGTCCTCCAGATGCGGCCTTCGGTGTTCGTTTCGATACGACGCGTGAGTAAACGCCTGTTTGAGCAAAGGCAGGGACTGAAACTGGATGCCCAAATCTGCCACAAGTGCGTCCCACTTGCTTTCCGACATCGCTGTCAAACTCCTTACAGCATCGTTGTATACGCCATCGTTATATACGCAAATTACGAAAAGACCCCCGACTCTGGCCGGGGGTTCACCGATTACTCAGCTTCCGAGTACTTCTTCAACGCAATTACTGCGTTGTGACCGCCAAACCCGAACGAATTCGACAGCGCAATCTTGACATCCTGGCGCCGAGCCGTGTTGGGGACGTAATCGAGATCGCAATCCGGATCCGGTGTCTCGTAGTTGATGGTCGGAGGAATAATGCCCTCCTGCAGCGTCTTGACGGTCGCAATCGCTTCCACTGCGCCCGCTGCCCCCAACATGTGGCCAATCATCGACTTGATGGAGCTGACAGCCAGCTTGTACGCGTGTTCGCCGAACAGGTTCTTGATGGCCAGGGTCTCCAGTTTGTCTCCCATGTCCGTGGACGTGCCGTGCGCGTTGATGTAATCCACATCGTCTGGCGAGATGCCAGCGTCGGCCAGCGCTTCTCGCATCGCCCGGAAGCCGCCGTTGCCCACTGGGTCCGGAGCCGTGATGTGGTACGCATCGCCCGACATGCCGTAGCCGATAACTTCGGCGTAAATCGTTGCGCCGCGAGCCTTCGCGTGTTCGAGCGATTCGAGGACCAGGACCCCTGCGCCTTCGGCCATGACGAAGCCGTCCCTATCACGATCAAACGGCCTGCTAGCGCGCTCGGGTTCCTCGTTCCGCTCGGATAGCGCTTTCGCGTTGCTGAAGCCCGCGATGGCCAGGTCGATAATCGCCGCTTCGGAGCCGCCCGCAATCATCACGTCCGCTGCGCCGCGTTGGATGAGCTTGAACGCGTCACCGATTGCGTTGCTTCCCGTGGCGCAAGCCGAGATGGGCGAACTGTTCGGCCCCTTTGCCCCTAGCATGATGGAGACCTGTCCGGAGGCCATGTTCGGAATCATCATCGGCACCACGAACGGGCTCACCCGCTTGTGCCCGCGTTCGAGCAACACGCGGTAGTTTTCCAGCAACACGTGGATTCCGCCGATACCAGAACCAATGTAGACACCGCACCGATCCCGGTTCTCGTCCGTAATCTCGAGGCGGGCATCCTGGACAGCCTGCACAGCCGCGGCAACCGCGAACTGCGTAAAGCGGTCAAAGCGACGCGCTTCCTTCTTGTCCATGTACTCGGCTGGATCAAAATCGCGAACTTCACCTGCGATTTTGGTCGGGTAGTCCGACACGTCAAACGATTGAATCAACGAAATACCTGATTTCCCGGCAACCAGGTTACGCCAGAACGTCGGTACGTCGTTCCCAATCG
>CAZYAH010000382.1:0-2392 GCA_964645595.1 uncultured Alicyclobacillaceae bacterium
GCCGCCAGCGGTTGCACAAACGTCTTGCGGAACCACTTTGCCCCGCCCAGATAGCCCGGGTTGGTGAAGTGAAAGATGGACCACAGCTCCTCCAGTCGGTTTTCAATCGGCGTTCCCGTCAACGCCACCCGCTGGTTTGCCTGCAGCGAACAGAGCGCCTGCGCCTGCCGGGTCTCCGGATTCTTGATATTCTGCGCTTCATCCGCCACCACGACGTCCCAGGACAGGCGCTCGAACACGTCGAAGTCGCGGACCACCGTCGCGTACGTCGTCAGCACCAGGTCGCTCTCGGCCAGCGCCTGTTCGAGAGCTGTCCGGCCATCCTCCCGGACAGCGCCCCGATCCGCCCCGTGGTGAACGTAAGCCCGCAACTCGGGTGTAAACCGGTTGATTTCCGCTCGCCAGTTCTGGAGCAGCGAAGTCGGACAGACGAGCAAATGCACCCCCTCGGCCTTGCCGCTTTCTTTGAGGTACTGCAAGTACGCCAAAACCTGCACGGTTTTGCCAAGCCCCATGTCGTCGGCCAGGACGCCGCCGCAGCCAACGGATCGCAAGTGATACAGCCAGGAGTAGCCAAATCGCTGGTAATCCCGCAACGTGCCCCGAAAACCTCCCGGCTCTGGAAGCAGAGTCGGACGATCCGCTGCCAGAAACGCCGTCAACACTTCCTCCGCCTGGCTCTCTCCTTCGGCGAACGAAAGATCCACGGCCACGGAACCGCGGTCATCCCCTTGGTTCATCAGGACCGCCCGCAGCAAATCGAGCGTCTGCACAGACGACTTGCCCTTCGCAGCAGCCCTCAGTTGCTCCACCTGCTCCAGGATCTCCTGAATCGGCACCAGTCGCCACGAGCCGCCAACATGAACGTACGGGGCGCGTTCCTCGACCAGCCGCTCAAACTCCTCTGGCGCCAACTCCTGGTCCCCGACCACGAGCGTCCAGTCGAAGTCGAGCAACTGGTCTGCGGAGAGGAGATGCTGATTCGCTCCCCCGCTCCGCCGGTTGGCCGCGCTTTTCACCCGCTTCACCCGGACCCGAATGCGGGCGTCCGCGAGCTGGTTCGAAACGTCCGGCAACCGCACCGACACGCCAAGTTCCTCGAGCTTCAGCCGCTGTTCCGTCAAAAACGCGTAGACATCGTCCGGCGTGAGTTCGCATTCCCCCACTGCCGGGCCTGCCAATGCCCGCCCCAGCGCTGGGACAACCTGCCCCGCCTCCCTCAGCTTAGGCAACACCCACTCGTCCGGCGCAAGGAGCACTTCGCGGCCAATTCGCCACCGCCTGTCCGGTTGCAGCCACCACGCCCCGAGCGGCGCACGCGCATCCCAGTGATTGTGCGCCACAAAGCACACCAGCCGCCAATGGTCTGCCACACTCTCCGCAGACGGCGGAACCAGTTCCAGCTCCAGGTGATAATACGCCTCGCCGGAGCGGGAAAGCAGCCACTCCCGGCGCCAACCACTCTGTGCAAACGCCTGGCGAAGCGTGCGCCAGACGAGCCACCCGTCGGCAGGAAACGGCGAGTCCGCCTGGAGCGCCGCCGTCCAGGCGCTCACAAGCTCTTCCTCGCCCCGGTACAAAACCCGGTACGGGCTTCCACTGTCTAGGCGCTCGAAACCCACGGCGCGCCCAAACCGCCGCATCAGCCGGTTGATGGTCCGCCAAACCCACAACTCCGCCAGCAGCCCCGCGTGTTTCGCGCGCTGCCAAGGCAAGTGCTGCGACCATGTCTCCTGCCAATACTCGTCCGCGAGACTCACCCACAACGAGCGCAGCGCGCGATGCCGCGCGTCCGACCAGGCGGGGCTCCACGCCGCGGCGTACATGCCAGTGTGCGAAGCCCAGTGCCCCAGATCTTCGTCGCCGAGGCGAGTAAGGGCGAAACAGGCCGCCACGACGTCCGGCCACGAGGTGTCCCGCGGCGCGGCAAAGGCCAGGACGTCCCCCGCATCCACCAGCGCTGCGCCAAGCCGCAACAGATGCGCGTACAGCGCCAACTCCGGCGCGACTTCCTGAAACGGAAACGGCTCGCCGCTCGTCCCGTCGTAAACGCGCTCCGCGACCTGTACACGCGCCGCGCCCTGAAGGAAGTTGACCAACTCAAAGAACAAGTCCTCTGACACCCAGACCGTGCGCTCTCTGGCTGTGTGCTGCGGAACCTCGCGAGGCGCTGGACGTTCTTGAAATGGCGCGCCCAATACCGTCCTCAGCCAGGATTTCAAGCGAACCGCTTCGACCATTTCTGGCTCCGAGCCGCCGTCCAGCCACAACGCCCCCATCCCCGGAGCAGCCCAGGTGGGGCCGGGGATGTAGCAGCCAGAGAGGCGGATCCGGTTGTCAGGCGACATCTGGGCGAACGTTCGCGTTTCAGTCATCCACCTTTCCGAGCAAA
>CAZYAH010000383.1:0-2391 GCA_964645595.1 uncultured Alicyclobacillaceae bacterium
GTTCAAAACATCCTCGAAACGGAAGTCGACATCGTGCATGCGGTACGACTTGAGGTCGTTGAACACCACTGCGCCAATGCCCACGGCCTCCGCGACCTGGCGTCGGTTCTCCAGGCCAGGATTTTTTTCCTCGATGATTTTCTCCGCTTCTTCGACTGCGCGGTCCAGGACGTCCTCCAGGTAGACTACCTTACCGCGGCGGGTGGACAACCGCTCGCCGTTGTACTTCATCATGCCGAACGCGACGTGCTTGCAGTCCTTCGCCCACGGGCGCTCCATCAGTTCGAGCACTTTGAACACCTGCTGGAAGTGCAGCGTCTGTTCCGCTCCCACGACGTAAATCAGCGTGTCGGCGCCGAATTGGTCGTGCCGGTAGAGTGCAGCGGCCAGGTCGCGCGTGGCGTAAATGGTCGCGCCGTCCGACTTGACAATAATGCAGGGAGGCATGTTCCACTGGTCGAGGTTGACCACCTCAGCGCCCTCGCTTTCCACGAGGAGGTTGCGGCTCCGCAATTCGTCCACCACGGCCTGCATCTTGTCGTTGTAGAAGCTTTCTCCCAGGTTGTAGTCGAATCGCACACCCAGGCGGTCGTACGTCTGCTGGAAGACTTTCAGACTTTCCTCGATGAACCACTTCCACAGCCGGACCGCGTCCGGATGGCCGTCCTCCAGCTTCTTGAACCAGGCGCGCGCCTCGTCGTCCAGCTCGGGGTGTTCCTTGGCTTCTTCGTGGAACTTCACGTAGAGCTTGAACAGTTCGCGAACCGGATTCTTGCGAACCTGCTCCTCATCGCCCCATTTGAGGTAAGCGACAATATTTTTCCCGAACTGGGTACCCCAGTCCCCCAGGTGGTTGACGCCGACGACCTTCCAGCCGTCCGCTTGCAGCATGCGTACGATGGCCTGTCCAATCACCGTGGATCTCAAGTGGCCGACGCCGAACGGCTTGGCGATATTCGGGGATGAGTAGTCGACCGCAGCGGTGCGCCCGGTGCCGCGCGCTCGCGAGAACAGCTGGCGAACATCCGTCTTAACGGTCTGGATGACGTCGCGCGCCACCTGAGCGCGGTTCAGTTTGACGTTCACGTAGCCGTTCACGGCGTTTACTTCCGCAAAGGCTCCCGTGCTTCGAAGAATCTCCACGACTTGATTCGCGATGTCCTGCGGACTTTTCCTCAGCGTCCGCGCAAAGCGGAAACACGGCAAGGCGAGGTCGCCAAACTCGAGGTTCGGCGGGTACTCGATGGCTGCAGACACGTCCGCAGAAGGCAGGTCAAGTGCGCTCGAAACATGTTGTGCAATCAATGCCTTGTGCTGTTGCATACAGGTCTCTCCTCAATCAAATTCCGCTCCTGAATTCAGTTATTATACCATGCCACTGTAGGCATCACGAAACTTCATCCACATCTTCCCGTGTGGTATACTCATATTACCTTGCAGTTCACATAAGTCGCAGTTCAGGGACAGGAGGTGTCCCCATGGATTCAAACGAACGCCACAGTTCGCACAACAACCGTACCAGACAACGTGCCAAAGTGATATCCATGCGCCTGGACGCCGCCTTCTTCTTTGAACGAGGCGTGCGCTTTTTGGAACGAAACGACTTGCAACGCGCATTGAAGGCGTTTCGCAAGACGGTGGAATATGAACCGGAGAACCCAATCAACCACTGCAACTTGGCCGGCGTTCTCTCTGAGCTCGGCGACTTTGAGGCGTCGAACGAGATCCTGTTGCACATCCTCAAGAACCTGGATCCTGGGATGGCGGAGTGCAAGTTTTATCTCGCCAACAACTACGCAAACATGGGACAGTACGAAGCTGCGGAGGAGTGCGTGCTCGGTTACCTCGATGCGGCGCCGGACGGAGAGTACGCCGCAGACGCGGTGGAGATGCTCGATATCCTGATTGACGAATTCGGCGGCGGCCGCGCCTACGCCCGCTGGGAAGCCAAGCGCAAGGAGCAGGAACGGGCCTCGGCCGAGCGGGATGGCCGGCACCTGTTGGAGACCGGCCAGTTTGAGGCCGCCATTGAATGGCTGGAGCGGGTGGTCGAGCGGGAGCCCGACAACACGGCCGCGCGCAACAACTTGTCCCTGGCCTACTATTACACAGGCCAATACGAGCGGGCCATCGCCACATGCGAACAGGTGTTGGACAAAGAACCGGACAACTTGCACGCGCTGTGCAACCTGACGGTGTTCTTCGCGCACGTCGGGCCGCGCGAGTGGTTTCAGGAGTGCGTCAAGAAGCTGGTCAACGTCTTTCCGCTGAACTACGACCACGCCATGAAGCTGGGAACTACCCTCGGCCTGGTCGGCGAACACGAAGCGGCTCTGCGCATCTTTTTGAAGCTGGCGCGCCTTGTCGAGGTGCCGGAACCTGCACTCATGC
>CAZYAH010000384.1:0-2387 GCA_964645595.1 uncultured Alicyclobacillaceae bacterium
ATTCTCGAAAAGATGCGCCAGCCGCTGGAGCGACTGACCATCGACGTGGTCGGTGCGCGCCGGGAAGAGTACCCGCAGGCATTTACCGAGATTCACGTCACCTACCGAATGGACGGTGCCGTCGAGGCGGACAGGGCGTGGCGGGCCATTCAGCTCAGCGAGGAGAAGTACTGCTCTGCGACTGCTTCCCTGAACGCAACCGTCATTCCGCACCTCATTTTGAACGGGCAAGAAATCGCCTACGAAAACCATACATAATAAATATAGGAGGCCTTCCGGATCAACCGGGAGGCCATTGCAATTGACGACCGCCGATGAGGTGGTAGTGCAGGTGGGGCACAGTCTGTTGCCCGTGGAAACCAACGTTTGTGACCAATCGATAGCCGTCCTTGGCAATGCCGAGCTGCTCTGCGACGTTTTGTGCCGCCAGGTGCAGGCGCCCAACCAGTTCCGCATCTTCTGCCTGAATTTCATGCGCAGAAGCAATGTGCTTCTTCGGAATCAGCAGGACGTGAACGGGAGCCTGTGGGCGAATGTCGTGGAACGCCAGGACCTCTTCCGTCTCCAGGACCTTTTGGC
Organism: uncultured Alicyclobacillaceae bacterium; assembly: GCA_964645595.1. GTDB lineage: Bacteria > Bacillota > Bacilli > Alicyclobacillales > Alicyclobacillaceae > Alicyclobacillus_A. The sequence goes on from CAZYAH010000384.1 coordinate 580, forward strand.
TTGGCAATTCGCCGGCCACAATCTTGCAAAAGATACAATCCGACATGTGCGCCGCTCCTTTTCTGCGAACAATTCTACTTGCCTGTCATTAGATTACACCTTTTTTGTGAAGTATCATACCTTGCCAACGAAAAGAGGGAAAGAGAATGACAGAGGTGTTTTACTACAAGGACAGATTCATTGCTCAAGACGAGACACCGGTTCCTATCGAAGAGCGCGGACACCAGTTTGGCGACGGTGTGTACGAAGTGGTGCGCGTCTACGGGGGCCGTCCGTTTCTGTTAGACTGGCACCTTGACCGGTTCGAGCGAAGCGCCAACACGATTGGCATCGCAAATCCGCTCTCGCGCGAACAGTGGGTTTCTCTCATCGGCGAGGCAATTCGCCGCAGCGAATTGGCAGAAGCACAGGTGTACTGGCAGGTTACGCGCGGCATCGCTCCACGGCTTCACACATTTCCTGCCACAGAATCGGTGCCGAGCCTCACGGTGCGCCCCGCGTCGCCGAAAGCTGCCAGTGACTCGGCAAGCCTGCTCGCGCTCCCGGACGACCGGTGGGCCAACGTGTACGTGAAAAGCCTCAACCTGCTTCCCAACGTCATTGCCAAGGAGCTGGCCAAGCAAAACGGCGCTGCCGAGGCGCTTTACGTTCGGAACGGAAAGATGTTGGAAGGAGCGGGGAGTAACCTGTTTTTCGTCCGGAAAGGGGTCGTCTACACTGCTCCCGCCAACCGTTACATTCTTGGCGGCATCACCCGAAAATTCGTCCTGGAGCTGGCCAGAAAGGAGGGAATCGCCGTCCGGGAGGAAGCCCTGCCGCTGGAAGAGTTGCCGACGGTCGACGAGGTCTTTGTAACGAGTACGACGCAGGAAATCCTTCCGATACGCGAGGTGTTCACAAGCGAACAACTCCTCCCTGCGCTCCGTTCGCTTCCGGAAGCGGCTCCGGACACGCTCGTTCCAGAGATCCGAGATCTCAAGGTGCTGTGGCAGGCCCAATCGGATGCGCCCACGACACAGCGGCTCATGGCTGCGTTTGCCGGGTGCGTGGAACGCTTTCGTACCCGTGAAGTGATGGAGCCCCTTTCGTAATCCAGAGAAAGGGGCAAACAAACGCTCAAAATTGAGGGGCTATTCAGTCATTCATTCATCTGCTATGATAGTACTTGAGAATCTACCGACCGGTCGGTCACAACTGGCCGAGTGGAGGAGGCTTGACTGGTGACACGCAAGATTCGCAAAGCAGGAGTCATCGGGGCAGGCGTCATGGGCGCAGCCATCGCGTCGCACCTGGCGAACGTCGGCATTCCGGTGCTGTTGTTGGACATCGTTCCGAACGAGTTGACTCCGGATGAAGCCAAGCAGGGATTGACCTTGAGCCATCCCCTTGTGCGCAACCGGATCGCAAGACAGGGACTGGAAGCTGCGAAACGGGCGAAACCTGCTTCGTTCTACTCACCCTCGGATGCAGACCGAATTACAATCGGCAACTTGGAAGATGACTTGCACAAATTGCGGGACTGCGACTGGGTCATTGAAGCAGTCGTGGAAAATCTGGCGGTGAAACAGCAGCTGTTCGAGAGGCTGGAAGGGGTCGTTGCCGACCACGCCATTGTCAGCTCAAACACCTCCGGGATCTCTATCCGCGAAATGGTCAAGGACCGCAGCGAATCATTTCGAAAGCGCTTTCTCGGAACGCACTTCTTCAACCCTCCGCGCTACATGAAGTTGCTTGAAATTATCCCGGGCGAAGACACGGATCCGGCGATTGTCGAGTTTATGCGGGACTTTGCCGAACGGACGCTCGGC
>CAZYAH010000385.1:0-2383 GCA_964645595.1 uncultured Alicyclobacillaceae bacterium
CGGTTTGCCCCGATGTTGTCATCCCAGAAAATCAACGCTCGCCCAGGCATCACCCGTATCTCTTCGACGATTTCCGGAATGGGGCGATATCGCATTCTCCGCTGATACATTGCCGGAATGGAACAGTAGTCGCAGTTGAATGGGCATCCCCTGGTCGCGATGGTGATTCCCTTTCCATACACCCGTCCTTTGATCAGATCCCAACGTGGATGCGGCATGTTTTTTAAGTCCGGCAGGGTGGTGCATCGATAAAATGGTTTCAGTTCACCTGCTTCGAAGTCCGCCAGAAGTTGGGGCCAAACGGTTTCTCCTTCTCCAATCACGACGGCATCGCAGTGACGCTTTACTTCTTCCGGCATCAACGTTGCGTGTGGACCGCCAATCACTACAGGAATTCCGCGTGCGCGGAACTTCGCGGCAATATTGTACGCGTGCGGAGCGGCTGGCGTATTGGCCGTTATACCAACCAAGTCCACGTCCATTTTGAAGTCGATCCTCTGGACAATTTCATCCGTGTGATGAACCTCCCAGTGCTCAGGCGTATACGCCGCGATAAGAGGCATGGTGAGTTGAGGGAAACGGATGAGACGGCGGTGCCGGACAAAGCGAGACTCCGCAGATTCGGCTGTTATGAGTTCTACTTTGTACTTGTAATCTTTCCGCTTTTTTCGAAACATCTGGCACCTCTATTGAACACAAGATACATCCAAGTATATTCATAATATTACCATATGGATTAGGCGCACCTGAGAGGATGTTCCGAAATTGCACGAATACAGAACTTCTCGCAAGGCAGGATTTTGGTTGCGCGTCAGCGCCCTGACGTTGGACGAGGTGGTGCTCGTGGTCCTAACCGGAGTCCTAGTGGTGGGGATGCAGACTCTGTTCGGGCACCACGTTCTGTCACCGTGGTGGCAAAAACTACTATTCTACGAGCTGTTGGATTATAACTACTATACGTTGTGTTGGGTATTCGGTGGACAAACCATTGGAAAACGCGTACTGCGAACGAAAGTAGTCAAAACGGACCTTACGCCATTGACGTATAAAGACGCCTTCATTCGCTATTGGGTTTGGATGGTGGGCGTGGCTATGCTCGGGGTCGGATATTTCTGGATTGCGTTTCACAAAGACAAACGCGGGTGGAACGACCTTGCGGCACGAACGATAGTGGTGCGGCTGTGAGCGCGTCTTCATTCTGTCTCCACATTACGTGGCTGCATCATTCAAACGTTCTTCGAGCCTCAGTCACTGGTCGACATTTTTCGGGAAATAATGACGTGAGCAATTTCCGTTGGATCCGTTACGGTTCGCCGCATCACAAATTCAGCCAAGCATGCAACCTTTTGTGAGCGTCAGTTGTCTTAGAATACAGAACGATACAAAGGGTGGCGCGCAGTGAAGCGGAATGCGCAACGACAATCCTATCCTTCAATTGACGATGAACACAGTTTCACTCTCTTTGCCGTGGAGATTGGTCCCCAGGCTCTGCGTCTTGCGCTGCACTGGACGCGCAATACACAACTAGCCGAGGACGTGGTTCAAGAAGCGTTTATTCGGACTTGGCAATCGAGAACGAGGATAAAGGAAAATGCTCGCGCGTGGTTTTTCAAGATCTTATGGAACGTGTTCCTGAACTACCAGAAACGGAAACTATCAAATCGCGAAACCGCATTTGAAGGATTCATGTCAGCGTGGAGTACCGATGGAAACTACACACATGTAGACAACCAAGACGAGATTGAGCGGTTGCTGACCACTCTGCCCGAGATTGATAGGCATTTGCTCGCGATGCGGTTCGGCGAAGACTTTACCCTCCAAGAAATATCCAACATCACGGGTATGCCTGTTGGTACGGTCAAATCAAGAATTCACAGAGCGCTAAAGCAGATTCGAAAGTGTCTTCCGCCCGATGAGGTAGATAGTTCGTCGACTACAGTGAGCGTTCGGACCGAAAAACCAATCTAAGTCGATTGGAGAAGAAACGATGGAAATGTTCTGGAAGAGATTTACGCGATATCGTCCGATTACCGTGATTGAGTCCGCGCTTCGTGACCATTACGCTCGGTCATCTGCCGAAATGACTCAGGTTGACTTTCGAAAGATGGCGAGACGAGCCATCGACAGTGAGGTTGCCCCCAATACCTTCATGCCACTGGGCAATCCCGTTGTTCGCAGGCCGTTGAGACGGCGACTCATATATTCGGTCGGCGCGCTGTTGGTTGCGTTTGGTTTGCTGCGTGCCAGTTTCTACTTCGCTCCGAATTGGGAGCAAATGGCCTATGCGGGAATGAAGTCAATTCCGGGATCTCAGTATGTCATCAATCCTGGGGACGCGGGGCTGTTTCACCTAGCGCACGAAGGCAAAATTCAGGCGATGGAT
>CAZYAH010000386.1:0-2379 GCA_964645595.1 uncultured Alicyclobacillaceae bacterium
CGTCAAGTTCGTTGAACTGCCCGGCTCCCTTGAGCCACTCGCCGCCGTCAATGGTGACAACCTCGCCGTTGATGTAGGCCGCGTAGTCAGAGATGAGGTAGGCCGCGAGATTTGCCAACTCTTCTTTTTCTCCCACTCGCCGGAGGGGGATGCGCTGCACCATTTTCTGTGCCAAATCGGACGTCGGCGCCAGCCGGGACCAGGCGCCTTCCGTCGGGAACGGCCCCGGCGCAATCGCTACGTGCCGGATCCCGTACTTCGCCCACTCGACGGCGAGCGATCTCGTCAGCGCCAACACACCCGCCTTTGCCACGGCGGACGGCACCACGTATCCGGAACCGGTCCAGGCGTACGTCGTGACGATGTTCAACACCGTGCCGGGCTGTTTCGCGGCAATCCAGCGCTTCCCGAGGTCGAGCGTGCAGTAGGTGGTGCCGTGCAGGACAATGCCGATGACTGCGTCAAACGCGCGGTGTGAAAGCCGTTCCGTCGGGCTGATGAAGTTTCCGGCCGCGTTGTTGACGAGGACGTCAATACGGCCGAAATGCTCAATTACAGTGTCCAACATTTGCGACACTTGTTCCGGCTGGCGCACGTCGCACGGAACCGCCAGCACCGGAGAGTGCCCGACCGACATTTCCTGTGCCGCTTTCTCCAGCACGTCCTGACGGCGGCTGGCAATCGCCAGTTTCGCCCCGAGGCTGAGGAACTTTTCGCCCATCGCTCGCCCGAGACCCGTTCCACCGCCGGTGATGAGCACAACCTTGTCTTTCAGGATATCGTTTGCAAACACGTTCTACCACCACGCCTTTCTCAAATTTGAGCTAGCTCGTACATCGCCTGTGCGTAGATGCTCATGGCCAGCAGGAGATCTTCGATTTCGGCGTACTCGTCAACTTCGTGCGCCGTCATGGTCTTGCCCGGGAATACCGCGCCGAAGGCCACGCCGTGTTTGAGGGAGCGCGCGTACGTCGCTCCGCCCGTGGACAACAGGGTCGCGGGCTCGCCGGTCTGTTCCTCGTACACTTTCTGGAGCGTTTTCACCGCGGGATGATCCGCTGGAACATAGTGCGGCGCGGACGTCCGCACGGACTCGACCGCCATGCCGTGGGATGACGCCCACGACTGCAGCGTTTCAACCATCCTCTCTACGTCCCCGTGAACGGGGTAGCGAATGTTCAGGTGGATGACTCCGCCTTCACTACTGGAGTACTTCAGAATTCCCGCGTTGACCGTGAGCTTTCCGGACGGCTCATCTTCACAGGCGATGCCAAGGCGCTCTCCGTGAACGTCGCCAAAGAGGAATTCGGCGACCACTTGCACGAACGCTTTTGCATCGGCGGCAAGGGGTTCACCGCTGAGAAACGCGCACAGGTAGAGGCCAGCGTTGATCCCTTCGTGCGGGACCATCCCGTGCGCTGCTTTGCCCTGCAAGGTGAGAGTGATCTGATCTCTGACGACATCTGCTGTCCCTGGCAATGCATGTTGCGCGCGAAACTCGGCAAATCGCCGCACCAGCTCTGCAGCGAGCGGTGACGGATAATCGCCGCTCCGCACGGCCAGCACCGCTTTTGCCCGGTCCGGGACCATGTTTCCGCGCTCGCCAGCGGCCAGAGAGAGGAGATCGAACGGTTCCGCGGTGTCCGGGGAGGGCGAGGCGGAGTCTCGCGGCGTCGAGCGCAGGACAACGTTTATCTGGCCTTTCTCCGCGTGGACGATGGGGAATTCCGCGTCGGGCGAAAAGCCGACATCCGGTAACCTGTCCACTTCGGCAAAGTGCTTCATGCACAGCCAGCCGCTCTCCTCGTCAGTCCCAACGATAAAGCGCACCTTCTTCGCCAGCGGAGCGCCGCTATCTTTGAGCATTTTCAAGGCGTAGTAGGCTGCGAGCAGCGGGCCTTTGTCGTCGATGGCGCCGCGCGCATAGATGCGGCCGTCGCGGATATCGGGTTGGAACGGCGGCGTTGTCCAACCGTCCCCAGGGGGGACTACATCGACGTGCGCGAGCACTCCGACTTCGTCCTCTCCTTCGCCGTACTCAATCACTCCGGCGTACCCGTCCAGGTTCCGCACCGTAAATCCGTCTGCTTTCGCTTTCGCCAACACGAATTCCATGGCCTGTGCAACTCCTTCGCCGAACGGCCGCCCTGGCCCGGCTGTGTCCATGTCTTCGACGCTGGGAATGGCCAGAAACTGCTGCAAGTCGCGAAGGAACGCTTCCCGCTGGGATGCGGCCTGCTCTTTCCACGAGATGGTCATCCGCTTCCCTCCACATCTATTCGTACTACTTTTCCGAATTCATAGACCACGAGACAGACAATTCGGTTTAATATGAATGTATCACGAGAGAGGAGCCAGGTGGTGGATGAATCCGTTTGT
>CAZYAH010000387.1:0-2371 GCA_964645595.1 uncultured Alicyclobacillaceae bacterium
GTTGCGTCTCGCCATGGCTTGATGTGGCTCGCTCTCAAGTGCTTCGGATCCGCGACGCGCGTCACACGACATTCGCTCTCGGACAGCAGCACGCTCGCTCGAAATACTCCCTGGCCGCGTCGCGCCCTGACCAGCTGTTCCCTGAAGGTCGGGCCGAAGTCGGTATCGATCACCGGCTCGCCGCTCTCTTCCACGTCCGGGCTGCCTGGAAACTCGGTCAGCGTAGATAGCGCGTCGAAATACGCCTGCCCGAGCACTAAGGCATACGCACAGATACAGCACTTATGTCGTTCGCGGCCTGGTCCAGCCTGGGACTCGGGCAGACTGGCCAGAATGACGGACGAAGCGCGGTTGCCGTGGATACAGGATTCTTGGTCCGTCGTCGGCACCTCCGCGATGCGGGCATCAGTGAATCCCCTCGCGTAAGCACAAACCGCACACTTATGTCGGCCCGCGCCAGCCTGCGATGAGCGAAGACTGCTGATAATTGCTTCGGGCGCGACGTTCCGATGTTGGCACTCGTATTCGGCGATAGGGGGCATGAGCGGCGCGAATCGTAGCACGCACCCCGGGGGAGGCCCTTTGCTCGCCGATCCGGCGGGAATGACCTAGGCTGTCAGTATTTGCCAATACGCTGACGCCAGCGGCCGTTACCCGCTAAGTCTTGTGGAAGGGAATCGATGAAACACAGCCTGTGCTACGCTCTCAACGCGGCCATGCCTCTGTTACCACCAACCTCTGGGGCAATTTCTGCTGCGATGGGTGAAGGTGTCGATGCCCTGAACCCGCGGCCTCCTCTGAAGTGGGCGGGCGGTAAGCGATGGCAGGTTCCACATCTCGCCGACTACTGGCGAAAGGAGCGCGGTCGCCGTCTAGTCGAACCGTTCTGCGGAGGGCTGGCGGTGACACTCGGGCTAATGCCTGAGAATGCTCTTCTCAACGACATTAACCCGCACCTGATCAACTTCTACTCTTGGTTGAAGCGCGGGCTCGTTGTGACCTTGCCGATGAGTAACGCGGAGGCCTGTTACTACACTTACCGGCAACGCTTCAACGACCTCTTGATCGCCGGGAAAGAGAACACGGCAGGAGCGGCGTCCCTGTTCTTTTTCCTGAACCGCACCGGCTACAACGGTCTATGTAGGTTCAATAGCAGTGGCGGGTTCAATGTCCCCTTTGGCAAACACAAGACGCTGAACTACCGGACAGATTTCCTCGAATACAAGGCAGTCTTCGCCAAATGGGAGTTCAGCAATCTCTCGTTCGAAAATATCCCGCTGGAAAAAAACGACTTCGTCTACGCAGATCCCCCTTACGATGTCGAGTTCACGCGGTATTCGAAGGATGGGTTCAGCTGGGAGGAACAGGAGCGTACGGCGGAATGGCTGTCGAAGCATAAGGGGCCGGTGATCCTATCGAACCAAGCGACGCCCCGAATCGTGAAGCTGTATCAGTCGCTCAAATTCTCGCTCCGGTTTCTTGACGCTCCTCGCAAGATCAGCTGCAGTGGAGATCGCACTCCTGCTTCCGAACTCCTCGCGTTCCGCAACCTGAAGTGAGCCCCAGCCGCGATACGCGCACCGGCGGCGTATTGGAGGCGATGGTGTTACCTGCCCTCGATCAGGGCAAATACAGCTGGAAGGCCCAGGTCAATATCGGTCAACGCCTAGGATGCGGGCGCCACAACGTCGATGTCGTTGCGGAGAAGGATGGACGCAGGCTGCTGGTCTCAATGAAGTGGCAGCAGGTATCCGGGACTGCAGAGCAGAAGGTTCCGTTTGAAGTGATTTGCCTTCTCGATGCCCTGAGCTCAGGCGAGTATTCGAAGGCGTATCTCGTTCTGGGCGGTGGGGGTTGGAAGCTCCGCGATTTCTACACGTCCGGGGGCTTACAGAATTATCTCAATCATGCGGATCGCGTGGAGATCCTCACGTTGGAGTCGTTCGTCGCGAAGGCGAACCAAGGAAGATTGTAATGCCTTCAGACCAACCGCAACGCCGCGCCCTGAAGTTCTTTCGTGAACACTTACAGTCGCTTGAGCCCTTTACAAAAGCGGAGTTGGAAGAGGCGACCGGCTGGACGGGAACTACGTTCAGCACCTACTGGTCGAAGCAGTTCAAGCCGTTCGTGGTTGCTGTCGACGGTAACAGATTCCGTGTCAGCGAGGGCTTTAGCTAGGCATGCTCGGCCTGCTAAATCGTAAGCTCGTGCGACGTCAGCCAGTGCCGCCGACACGGGCAGCTCAAACCATTGGGCGACGCGCTAATAACTAAATCGAGTCTGATGACTCTTAGGCACACGTCCAGCAAACATCTGATTGTTGAGCCCCGGATCGGCCGTCTGGAACGGCCGCCAATCCGTGGCGAAAGTG
>CAZYAH010000388.1:0-2370 GCA_964645595.1 uncultured Alicyclobacillaceae bacterium
CCGGAGAAGCCCGCACGCTCGGAGAAAACGAAGACGTGGTGCGCGTCATGACCATTCACCAGAGCAAGGGCCTGGAGTATCCCGTCGTCTTCGTGGCCGACCTCGGCAAGATGTTTTACCGAGATCCGGCGGAAGTCACTTTTCCGCTGCACCGGCAATACGGATTCGGCCCGCAGTGCGTTGACCCGCAGACGGATCAGAAGTGGCCGACGGTCGCCTCCATTGCCATTGAGGAATCGGAACGGGCGGAATTTCTCGCCGAGGAGGCGCGCGTCCTGTACGTCGCCCTTACGCGCGCGAGAGAGAAACTGATTCTCGTCGGTTCGGCGCGCAAACTTGAAACGCTGGTAAAGCAGGCAGCAGAGCGCGCAGCTGACCCGGGGCAGTCACTACCGGTGGACGTGATGATGGAGGCAAAATCCTGTCTGGACTGGATCTTGCCGGCCCTCTGTCGCCATCGGGACGGGGCGGTCTTGCGGAAGTTGGCCGAACAGGGCGAAGCGACCGCGGTGCGACCCGGCCCGTTCTGGGACCACCCTGCGCGCTTCCAGATTCAGCTGTGGAATGTGCCAGGCGCACCGAATATCCCGCTTGCGGAGGATGAGAGCGAGACCAAGGGCAAGAGGCGGTTTGCTTCCCTGGAGGAGGTACTCAATCACCTTCGCGCGCAAACCCGTTTGGTGTCCACTTCCAACATCGACCGCCTGTCTGCCGATTCGGCGGAGTCGGTACGCCCGGTGGGCCAACTGGGTCCGGCCGAAGAGCGGCGGCAGTCGCGTCCCAGCAAAGTGTCCGCTACCGACTTGCGCCGATTGTGGGTGGCGCGGACAACACAGCAGTCTGCGCGCAGAGAGCGCATCTTTCCGGGGGCGGCCGAGCGATTGCTCGAAGACCCGAGGTTTCTGCAACCGGACGCGCCGACCGCTAAGGACAGCGGGACCGCCTTTCACGCCGTCCTGCAGCACCTGGATCTTAGCACGCCGCCCACCCGAGCGGCGGTTCAAGAGGAAATTGAACGCCTGGTGGAGGCACGCAAACTGCAGGAGGAATTCGCCCGCGCTGTAGATGTGGAGGACGTCGTCGCGTACTTGGAATCCCCGATTGGCCGGCGGGTTGCGGCAGCCCGGCGAGTGTTGCGTGAGCAGCCGTTCTTCCAGCGAATTGACGTGCCTGCTGGACCAACAGGACGGCCGACCTTCGCGGTGGCGCAGGGCGTCATCGATTGCCTGGCCGAGGAAGCGGACGGCTGGCTGCTCATCGACTACAAGACGGACAACATCCGCGCCGAACACGCGGACATGAAGGCAAGGGAGTACGCCGCGCAGATCGCAGTCTACCTGGATGCGACTGCCGCGGTGGTCGGGGACAGGCCCGTGACGGCATACCTATACTTCGTCAAGCCGCGCGTGTTTGTACAAATGGGGCGCCTCGACTTGACCGTGTTGTTTTCGTGATACCGACCTGGACGGCCGCAGAGGCCGTCCTTTGCTGCAAAATTTCGCAATTGACAGACATGAATGAAAGCGCGTACACTTATACCAAGCAAGCGCTTGGTATGGAGGTTGAGACATGGCGGAGCGCAGCCGCCGGGACCTGATCCTCAGGGCAGCCCGGACGTTGTTCAAGGAAAAGGGCTACCACGCCACGACGGTGCGCGACATCGCGGAGATGAGCGGCGTCCTGTCCGGCAGCCTGTACGCGCACATTCGCACCAAGGAAGATCTGTTGTTTGAGATCACGGACGAGATTGCGGACTGCTTCTTGTCCCGACTGGAAGAGATTGTCCTGTCCGAGGCGTCGGCGGTGGAGAAGTTTCGCAGGGCGCTGCACGCGCACATTCAGGTCGTTGCGGACAACCTGGATGCCGCGTCGGTGTTTTCCCACGAGTGGCGGGCCCTCAGCGACGAGCGGAGAGCTGTCATTCAGGCCAAACGGGACAGGTATGAAAACCTGTGGGCGAGTATCCTGGCAGAAGGGGTTCAGGAAGGCTCCTTCCACAGCGACCACTTGCGGTTCGCCCGGGTGGTCACACTCTCTGTCGCCAACTGGCTGTACCAGTGGTTCCGGCCGGACGGCGAGCTGACGGCGGCAGAGGTGGCGGACGAACTGGCGACGGTGCTGTTGCGAGGACTCGAGCGGCCGCGCGGCGAGTCAGCCTTGACGGAAAAACCTTAAGCACAACTTGTTTCAATTTGAAGGAGGCGAAGGACGTGGGTACGGCCGATTTGCACGAACGCTTTATGGAGCGGATTCAGCGCGGCGAGAAAATCGAGGCGACCGACTGGATGCCGGACGACTACCGCAAACTTTTGCTGAAGTTCATCCAGATGCACGGCGTCAGCGAGATCATGGGCGCGTTTCCGGAAAAGG
>CAZYAH010000389.1:0-2370 GCA_964645595.1 uncultured Alicyclobacillaceae bacterium
TTTAGGCGCAAGAGATGAATGTAAATAGGGATGAATTGGCACGAATGTTCTACAACCCATGTTTTTCTCGTAGTTTTTACTGGCACATCCCAGTAGGAGGAGTATCCCTATGACAATTCATCCGTCCGATTCGTATGAATCCGTTCAAATCCCCCCGGAAGAGTTGGCCGCGTTCGTCGGCCCCAATGCAGAGAAGTACTTGCGAAAATGGGGAACGGACCGTCCGGAGTCAAAAGTCAACTGGCACTGGGTGGCGCTCCTGTTCGCCCCGTTTTGGTTCGCCTACCGCAAGATGTACCTTTGGATGTTCGGTCTGATTGTCATTCGGCTCATCACCTTCTTGTTCATTCCCAAGCCCTATAACAACATCATCAATCTGGTCGTCGCCGTGCTCGCCGCCCTCTTTGCGTATCCGCTCTACTACCGTCACGCCAAGGCCAAAATTTCCCGGGTCAAATCCGCCAACACCAACCCTTCTACACTGATGGAGGAACTCAAGCGGGCCGGGGGTACCAGCCCACTGGCACTCACCCTCACCATCGTTGGCTACGTCCTGGTCGTTGTCGCCGTCATCGTGTTCTACGCCTTGATTGCGTACCAGTACGTGACGTCCACTCAGACGTCGGCGAAGCAGACCTCGTTTTCCTCAACAGCCGTGACAAACACTGCCACTTCGTCCAGCGCTGCCAGCATGTCGTCGATTGATCCGGCGACGCTTGCCATCGGTACCTCCTACGACGAGAAGTCGCAGAACCTCGACGTCTCCGGTACCGACTATCATGCCGGAAAAGATCTGTACTTGCGCGTGGCAGCGCCGGCTTCGGACAACGCCTTCGCCGTGTCCAAACTCACGTTCCGGTTGGAAAAGAAGAGCGGCCAGACGTGGAAGGAAGTCGACACCATCGACGTCGACGTCAAACCGGAGTGGAACGTCTACGTCGAGCCCTTCACCATCCCGGAACCGGGCACCTACCTGGTCCAGGTGTTGAAAGGATCCGATTTCTACGGCGAAATCCAGATTGACGTCAAGCCCTGACGATTCACCACTGTCTCCCCGCTTTGATTCGTGGTCGCGCACTCCTCTTCGTGCCCTGCAATCCTCGCAGTGAATGGTGTGTTAAAATGGTTTTAATATTTTGTCTATGCCCTGTACTAAAGCGAGGGAAGTAACGTGCAAAAGACGCTGCTCGGCGCGATGTGCCTGACGCTCGCCGCGAGTATCTGGGGCGGCATGTACGTCGTCAGCAAGTACGTTCTTCAGTTCATCAGCCCGTTTCCTCTGCTCCTGATGCGGTACATCATCGGGGTCACCGTCCTCGGCGCGGTGCTCTGGGTGTCCTTCCGGCGCGGGCGCCGCATCTCGGGCACGTCCGGCTCGTTCGCAGGCGAGCGACTGCCCTGGTGGCATTGGCGGACGTGGGGACTGTTCGCGTGGGTCGGCTTCATTGGCTATTTCGTCTCCGTTGGCGCGCAATTCGTCGGCACGAAACTGGCGGACGCCCACACAGGCGCGCTGATTACGGCAGCCTCCCCCGCGTTTATCTTCGTATTCGCCCGGCTTATCCTGGGCGAACGGCTGACCAGCCGCAAAGTCTTCTCCCTGCTGCTCTCTACGGCAGGTGTTTTCATTGTCATTGGCTGGCCGTCGGAGGGGAAGGTGAGCCTGCTGGGAGATCTGTTCCTCCTCCTTGCCGCAGTCACGTGGGCGCTGTTGTCCGTTTACGCGAAACTGGCGTCCAGTCGACACTCCTCCCTCAGCGTCACCACCTTTGCCTTGGCCTTCGCCATCCTGTTCACCGCGCCGGTGGCGGCCGGGAGTTGGGACCCTGCGCAGCTTCACGCATTGTCCAAGCCGCTCGTCTTCTGGGGCGTCGTGTACCTCGGCGTGGTCTCCACCGCCGTGGCGTTCTTTCTCTGGAACAAGGGGCTGGAACTGATGGAAGCGGGAGCCGGTTCCCTGTTTTTCTTCTTTCAACCGGTTGTCGGCGCTATCTTTGGCTGGCTTCTGCTCGGGGAAACGCTGTCGTGGAACTTCTTCGTCGGCGGACTTTTTATTGTGCTCGGCGTCGGTCTCGCAGTCCTGCAGGGGGAAGACCACAGCGTTCCTGCCTCAAATTCCGTCGAGAACCTGTGACAAACGCACAAGAACACCAGCACAGACCTGCGTATGGTGTAGGCAAACGCACTTGAACGCCTATCCATATGGAGGTCGATTGCATGGTTATCCACAAGGATTACGCCCGTCGCTTTGTCGGCCAGTGGGTCCATTGCCACTCCGTGTACGGCATGCATCACGGGATTGTCCACAGAGCGCTGCACGACGGAATTATTCTCGTCAACTACACGGTGTTGGCGTCCGGCCAACCCGCT
>CAZYAH010000390.1:0-2357 GCA_964645595.1 uncultured Alicyclobacillaceae bacterium
ATCATGAAGGTCGAAGTCACAGTGCCTGAAGAGTACATGGGCGACATCATGGGAGACATCAACTCCCGCCGCGGTCGAATTGAAGGAATGGAACCGCGCGGCAACGCGCAGGTCATTCGCGGCTACGTGCCGCTCGCCGAGATGTTTGGGTACTCCACGAGTTTGCGTTCGCGTACGCAAGGACGCGGCACATTCTCGATGGAATTCCATTCATATGAAGAAGTGCCCAAGAACATTGCTCAAGCCATTATCGCCAAAAACAAAGGCGAATAAGGACAAGGAGGCAACTGTACATGGCAAAGGCAAAATTTGATCGCACCAAGCCGCACGTAAACGTCGGCACCATCGGTCACGTCGACCACGGTAAGACCACCCTGACCGCTGCAATCACCACGGTTCAGGCTGCGAAGGGTAAGGCGCAAGCTCAGAAGTACGACGAAATCGACAAGGCGCCGGAAGAACGCGAACGCGGTATTACCATTAACACTGCGCACGTCGAGTACGAGACTGAAGCTCGTCACTATGCGCACGTTGACTGCCCGGGTCACGCTGACTACGTCAAGAACATGATCACCGGTGCTGCGCAGATGGACGGCGCTATCCTCGTCGTGTCCGCTGCTGACGGCCCGATGCCGCAAACCCGCGAGCACATCCTGCTGTCCCGTCAGGTCGGCGTTCCGTACCTGGTCGTGTTCCTGAATAAGTGCGACATGGTCGACGACGAAGAACTGCTCGAGCTCGTCGAAATGGAAGTTCGCGAGCTGCTGAACGAGTACGAATTCCCTGGCGACGAAGTGCCGGTTATCCGCGGTTCCGCTCTGAAGGCTCTCGAAGGAGATCCGGAATGGATCAAGAAGATTGACGAATTGATGGAAGCTATCGACAACTACATCCCGACGCCGCAACGCGACACCGACAAGCCGTTCCTGATGCCGGTCGAAGACGTGTTCACCATCACCGGCCGCGGTACGGTTGCTACCGGCCGTGTCGAACGCGGTATGCTGAAGGTCGGCGACGAAGTAGAAATCGTCGGTCTTGTTGAAGAGAGCCGCAAGACGGTCGTAACCGGTGTGGAAATGTTCCGCAAGCTGCTGGATCAAGCGCAAGCGGGTGACAACATCGGTGCACTGCTCCGCGGTGTGGAACGCAAAGACGTCGAACGCGGTCAAGTGTTGGTCAAGCCTGGCTCCATCAAACCGCACACCTCGTTCAAGTGCGAAGTGTACGTTCTGACCAAGGAAGAAGGCGGCCGTCACACCCCGTTCTTCAACGGATATCGTCCGCAGTTCTACTTCCGTACGACCGACGTCACTGGCGTTGTGAAGCTGCCGGAAGGCACCGAAATGGTTATGCCTGGCGACAACGTCACGATGGAAGTCGAACTGATTGCTCCAATCGCGCTTGAAGAAGGTACCCGCTTCGCTATCCGCGAGGGTGGCCGCACGGTTGGCGCTGGCGTCGTCAGTTCCATCACAAAGTAATTCTCGCGGACCATCGCAACGTCCGAGATTTAGAGGGGCTGTCCCGGGAGCCGTCAAAACGATGCGGCGAGGGGCGGCCCCTTCCGCATTTGAAGGCCTGCGCGTTCCTTATGCGTGCCGAAATGTGGAATTGGAAGATGCGCCTTGTTTTCTTGCGAGACGTCTAGTATAATTTCGACTGTTGGTCTCTGACAGCGATGAGGCGAAAGGTTGCTCACGTGTCCTCGGCCATATGGGGCACCAATGAGGAGAATTTTCGCTGAGCATGTCCAATCATTGGGCGACAAAGGAGGGAAAACATATGGCGAAGCAAAAGATCCGTATTCGCTTGAAGGCGTATGATCACCAGATCCTTGACCAGTCTGCGGAAAAGATTGTGGATACGGCCAAAAGATCTGGTGCGCAAGTGTCGGGGCCCATTCCGCTGCCGACCGAAAAACAGGTCATTACCATTTTGCGTGCGCCTCACAAGTACAAGGACTCTCGCGAACAGTTCGAAATGCGCACGCACAAGCGGGTCATTGACATCCTCAGTCCGACGCCGCAGACCGTAGACGCCTTGATGCGCCTGGATCTGCCGTCGGGTGTTGACATTGAAATCAAGCTGTAAGCTTTCTGTTCGGTCGAAATGACATACACGGCACTGTTGTTATAAAGATTGGCCGTGCGACGCGCAATACGGCCAAAAACCATTAAACCGTTGCGGGGAGGTGCGCATATGAAAGGCATCTTGGGGCGGAAATTGGGAATGACACAAGTGTTTGCCGAGGACGGCACGGTCATCCCGGTCACTGTGATTGAAGCAGGCCCCTGCATCGTGTTGCAGAAGAAGGAAGTGGCCACGGACGGCTACAACGCCATTCAGCTCGGCTTTGC
>CAZYAH010000391.1:0-2346 GCA_964645595.1 uncultured Alicyclobacillaceae bacterium
CAATGGTCATCACGAGTTGAAGCGATTCGGTCGGCGAACTGCCCGGATTGTAGTCTGTGGACAGCGCAACAGGTACACCCATCTCAATCATGGTTCGCGCTCGGGCGTGGTTCTTGGCGCGCAAGTAGAAGGACGTTGCCGGCAGACAAACGGCAATGACGCCGGCGCGCTGCATGGCGCGCAGTCCTGCATCGGAAGCTGCGAGCAAATGCTCGGCGGAAATACAGCCCAGTTCTCCGGCGAGCTCTGCTCCACCCATCGGTTCGATTTCGTCTGCGTGGATCTTGATGCCAAATCCCATCCGTTTGGCGGCGGTCAAAATCGCACGCGACTGTTCCACTGTAAAGACCCCGTGTTCGCAAAAGACATCGCAGAATTCCGCCAAGCCACGGCGCTTGACCTCTGGCAACATTTCGTGGATGACTGTATCGACGTACTCCGCTGGCGCGTGTTGATACTCTTGCGGAACGGCGTGCGCACCCATGAATGTCGAAATTACGTCCACTGGGTGTGTCTCATCCAACCTGCGCGCGACATTGAGCTGTTTCAACTCGTCCTCCAGCGTCAGCCCATATCCGCTCTTGGCCTCCACCGTTGTCGCGCCATAGAGCATCATGGTGTCGAGGCTGGACTTGGCTTTCGCGTACAACTCATCCTCTGTTGCGCGGCGTGTGGCACGCACCGTGCTGTGAATCCCGCCGCCGGATGCCAGGATTTCCAAATAGGATGCACCTTTCAGCTTCAATGCGAGTTCATCCTCGCGTGAACCGCCGTGGACCAGGTGCGTGTGGGGATCCACAAGGCCGGGAGTAACCAGGCGCCCCTCTGCATCCAGCTCCGCCACGACTTCGCAACCAGCGATTTGCGCCCGTACGTCCTCTTCTCGCCCGACGGCCAGGATTTTACCGTCGCGAATTGCCACCGCGCCGCCTTCAATCGGGACAACGTCGGACATCTCCGAACCAGATCTAGGGCCGGGCTTTCCCTGCATGGTAATCAGGTGACCGATGTTGTGTATGAGCAAGTGAATCGGCTTCTTTTCCATAGATATCCCCCATCAATGCGGAGATGCCGGAGAGATTCTCCGACATCTCGGTTCTCTTTCGTCGATTGTCTTTCTCAAATACCGAGCATTGGCACGCGCACGCCGCGTTCCTTTGCGGTCTTTATGGCCAGTTCGTAGCCTGCGTCGGCGTGGCGAATCACTCCCATGCCCGGATCCGTGGTCAGGACGCGCGACAGCCGTTCCTCGGCCTCCTTGGTCCCGTCTGCCACGACCACCATTCCGGCGTGGAGCGAGTATCCCATTCCGACTCCACCGCCGTGGTGGACAGATACCCAACTTGCCCCGGCGGCCGTATTCACCAGCGCGTTGAGAATCGCCCAGTCTGCCACGGCGTCGCTGCCATCCCTCATGGCTTCCGTTTCGCGGTTTGGTGAAGCGACAGATCCGCAATCCAGGTGGTCGCGTCCAATCACAATGGGCGCCGACAGTTCGCCCTTGCGGACCATTTCGTTGATGGCCAGACCCATCTTCACGCGTTCGCCGTAGCCCAGCCAGCAAATGCGGGCCGGCAGCCCCTGAAATGCGACTTTTTCGCGCGCCAGGGTAATCCAGCGGCGGAGGTTTTCGTTGTCCGGGAACAGCTTGAGGACCAGTTCGTCCGTCTTGTAGATGTCCTCCGGATCCCCCGATAGCGCAGCCCAGCGGAATGGCCCCTTCCCCTCACAGAAGAGCGGTCGAATGTACGCCGGGACAAACCCTGGGAAGTTGAACGCGTCTTTCACACCTTCGTCGAACGCGACCTGGCGAATGTTGTTTCCGTAGTCGAATACCACGGACCCCATCTTCTGGAGCTCCAGCATCGCGCGAACGTGCGTCGCCATGGACGCCCTGGACAGGCGGACGTATTCCTTCGGATCCCGCTTGCGCAGTTCCGCCGCCGCCTCGAGCGAAAACCCAGCCGGAATGTAGCCGTTCAGCGGATCGTGAGCGGAAGTCTGGTCCGTTACGAAATCCGGAACAATCCCCCGCCTCACAAACTCCGGCACAATCTCGGCGGCATTGCCGACGAGCCCGATGGAGAGGGCTTTCCCTTGCTCCTGCGCCTCCCGCGCCAGCTTCAACGCCTCGTCGAGTTCATAGGTCATGACGTCGCAGTAGCGGGTGTCAATCCGCCGCTGGATGCGCGCGGGGTCCACTTCCACGGCAATGACGACCCCTTCGTTCATCGTCACCGCGAGCGGCTGCGCACCGCCCATCCCGCCAAGCCCGGCCGTCAGGGTCAGGGTGCCTTTGAGGGTTCCACCGGAGTGTTGGCGCGCAGCCTCTGCAAATGTCTCGTA
>CAZYAH010000392.1:0-2331 GCA_964645595.1 uncultured Alicyclobacillaceae bacterium
TGGGTTTTCCGTCCGCCAGCAGCTGCCGCAACGTCACAGTCCCTTGCCCGTCGAGTCGAGTCAGGCTGAAATCGGGCGCCGCTCCGCCAACCACTGGAGCCACTTGCCCATCCTGCTTGGTGGCGGTCGGCTCGGCGCCTTGCCCTCCCGTTCCAGCCGCTCCGCAGGCCGAAAGCAACCCGCACAGAATGAATACCACTGCCGTTCGAACTGCCGCAGTCACTCCGCTTCCCCCTATTCTTCAGTAAAGAAAGTTCGGATCAGCTCAACGTAGACCTCGGTCTGCTCCAGGTGTACCGTATGGCCGGCACTGCGGACAACGCGGTGGTCGGCGTACGGCAAGCGGTCCGCCATCCGCTCGGCAATCCGACGAAACTTCGTGTCCTCCTCGCCGGTAATGAGCAAGACCGGGACACGGACATCCGGGAGTCGGTGCCACAGCGAAGGTTGTGCCCCGGTGCCCATACCGCGCAGGCTGTTCGCCAGACCTTTCGGATTTTGTGCGAGTCGAATCCGCCGCTGCCTCTCTATGGCTGCTGGATGAGCTCGCTGGTGTGTGGCGAACAAGGGTAGTTTTTCCCACTTGTCGACAAACCTAGGTACGCCGAATTGTTCAATTTCGTCCGCCAATTGTTCATCCGAAACGCGCCTTGCTGCCCGTTCTCCTTCGTCCAGAATGCCGGGCGAAGCGCTCTCCAGCGCCAAACGGGACACCTTCCCGGGGTACATCACGGCAGTGTAGAGGGCCAGTCGCCCGCCCATGGAGTACCCGAGCAGGCCAAACCGCTCATGCCCCATCTGATCCATAATCTCCACCAGCGCAGCAGATACCGACTCCATGCGGTACACGTCGACCGCTGCCGGACAGTCCGTGCCGCCGTGGCCGACAATGTCGACGGCGACACACCGGAACTGGTCCGCGAGTCCGTTGACCACGTCAGCCCAGGACTCCCCGCTGCCGGTGAAACCGTGGAGAAGCAAGAGCGGCCTGCCCTGTCCCGTCACCGTCACCCGCCAGCGCAGGCCCTGAGCGGCCAGGATGTGCACCGTCACAACAGCCCCTCCAGAGTGCTCTGGACTTGTTCGAGCACCTCGCCGTGAATGCGCACGTTGTCCTCCGCGTTGGTCCGCACCTCAATTATGTTGAGCCCCGACTCTGCAAAGCTTTCCGACAACCGCTGGCGAAACTCCTCCCAACTGTGAACGGTGGCAAACCTGCCTCCGTACATGCGAACCGCGTGCTGGAAGTCAAGCCCGTGCTCGGTGCGGAAGTAGGCGAACGTGTCCGGGTGCGCAGCCTGCGGCAGGAAGGAGAAGATCCCTCCCCCGTCGTTGTTCACGAGTATGACCGTGAGATTCAGGTTGTGTTTACGGGCTGCCAGAAGCCCGTTGAGGTCGTGGTAAAACGACACATCGCCGATGACAAGCACGGTCGGACTGCCGCTGGCAGCGGCGCCGAGCGCAGTCGATACCACGCCGTCAATGCCGCTCACCCCGCGGTTTGCCAGGCACCGTACCGCGCTCTGCGGCTTGAGAAAGTAGTCGTCCATGTCGCGAACCGGCATGCTGTTCCCGGCAAACAACGTGGCCCCGTCCGGCAGCAGGGACGACAGTTCGCAAAATACTCGTCCTTCGAACCAATGCCCTTCGTTCGACACCCGCTGGACGACCGTAGACGTCGCCTCGTTCACTCGGGTCCAGGTGGCGAGCCATTCCTCCGAACTCGGGACGAGTTGGTACTCGCCGAGGGCAGTGCAAACCTGCGTGGGGTCCGCTTGCACCACCGAGGCCGCGGTGAACAGCGGATCGCGCCACCCCTCCTCTGCCGTCACCACAATCTGCCGCGATGCCGTGCAAGACTGCAAGAACTGGCCGAGTACCTTGGACGTCGGCGTGGCGCCAAAGCGGAGGACGACGTCCGGCGTCAGTTTGTCCCAGTGTCGCCTATCCCGCAAGAAGAGGTCGTATGTATCGATGACGTGGTCACTGCTGTACGGCCGGGAACGGATCTGGGACAGCGGATCCGCCAACAGCGGGACATTCCACCGCTTTGCCAGGGCGACCACCGCCTCGGCGAACAGCGGATCATCCTGAGGCCCGCAGACAATCAGGCCCCGCCTGCCGCCTTGCAACCACTCGGCCAAGTGGTCCAGCGCGCGCCGGGACGGCGCCCATTCCGCCGGAAACCACGCCTCGAGCCCACCAGCCTCCCGGGTGGCTTCGTCGGGACTGGTTTCCGCGGGCGGCGGGACAAGCGGCTCGCGGAACGGCCAGTTGAGGTGAACCGGTCCCACCGGCCGCGACAGCGCGTGGGCGACCACGCGCCAGGCC
>CAZYAH010000393.1:0-2326 GCA_964645595.1 uncultured Alicyclobacillaceae bacterium
GTCCTGACGGAAGCAGCACTAAGGAAGACCTTTCGGGTGACATGGGGAAACCTGGTTTGGTTCCTGGTCGGAGACGGCGTCTTTTTTTGTTTTGTCCCCGTTTGCCGCATATCGGACAATGTCCTATCGTGTCGTTTCCTGGGAGGTTTTGTCGGGGGGCAGGACATGGAATCATCCTTGTCTAATTCACATCGCACCAACCTCATTGGGGGTCTTGCGATTGGCGGGGAATATAGAAATTCCGGAAAGCAGAGACAACGACGAACTATGGACGGATATCCGCTGGCTGAACTGTGGAGTTTTGTACATCAGCAAACTTCTGGATCTTACGGTGTACAACGGTCTCGCCGCGCAGTTGCTGGACGTCGTGGTACCCATTGGCGAGCCGGTACCACTCTCCCGCTGCTTTGATCCGGAACGGGAAGAGTACAAGATTTTTGCAAGCATGGTGAAGTACGAAAGGGAATTCCGCAACCACGTGGTGATGTGGTCGAACGACGGGAGCATCCGTCACGTGCTGATGGATTCGTTCAAGTGTACAAACGAGTCGGGCGTCACCGAGGGGATGTACGTGGTGATGAAAGACCTTGGCGATTTTGCGACGCTCGAACAGCACATGCAGAAGACCGGCAAGCTCGCGACGGTCGGCAAGGTCGCCGCGGGGATAGCGCACGAAATTCGCAACCCGCTCACAACCATCAAGGGATTTCTACAGGTGATGCAAAAGCGGTTTGCCACCCAGGCAATGGCCGAAGAGCTGCAATATATCGAAGTTATGATGCAGGAAATCGACCGCGTAAACGCTCTGGTCAGCGAGCTCTTGTTGTTGTCGAAGCCGCACAAGGTGGAGAAGACCTTCTGTTCACTCGAGGCGATTTTCGACGAATTACTTCCGATAATCCAATCCGAGGCGTCGCTCCGCGGAGTTGACGTCGAGTGTACCATCCAGCCACTCCCGCGAATTGTGGCTAATGCAGGCATGATCAAGCAAGTAATGCTCAACCTAGTCAAGAACGCACTCGAAGCGATGGAGAACGGGGGCGTCCTGAAGATCTGGGCCGGCGTCGAGGGCGCGCGGATCCGCATCGACGTTTCCGACACCGGGCCGGGCATCCCCTACTACCTGATGGACCGGATTTTCGACGCGTTTTACACAACGAAAGACAAGGGAACCGGTCTAGGCTTGCCGATTTGTCAGCGGATTGTGTCTGAGCACGGCGGAGAAATTCGCGTTTCGTCCAAGGGATTCGGCACGACTTTTACCGTGCTGCTTCCCGCGTCGGAAGATTCGGCAGACGTGGCGATGTGACGGCGCAACGGCCCGGACCAATGTCCCAACGGTGACGGTGTGTTGATTGTCCCTGCCCCCTCCCTGTGATACTTTATAGGGAAGGAGGGGGCTTTCTTTGTCTTATCAAGCGCTTTACAGATCCTGGAGGCCGCAGACGTTTCGGGACCTGGTGGGTCAACCGCACGTCAAGCAAACGCTGTCCAACGCCTTGGAACGCGGTCGGGTGGCACACGCTTACCTGTTTTCGGGACCGCGCGGAACTGGGAAAACCAGTGCCGCAAAGGTCTTGGCCAAAGCGGTCAACTGCCTCTCTCCGGACGGGATTGAACCGTGCAATGAATGCACGGCCTGCCAAAGCATCAATAGCGGAAGCAGTGTGGATGTCGAAGAAATCGACGCGGCTTCCAACCGCGGTGTGGACGAGATCCGCCAGTTGCGCGACAAGGTTCAGTACGCTCCGGCGGAGCTCAACCGAAAAGTGTATATCGTCGACGAAGTACATATGCTGACTACTGAAGCGTTCAACGCTCTGTTAAAGACGCTTGAGGAGCCGCCAGGGCACACGCTGTTCATTCTTGCGACAACCGAGCCGCACAAGATTCCGGCGACCATCGTCTCGCGGTGCCAGCGATTTGATTTTCGCCGCATCGCCCCAGAGCTGATTGTGGAACGGCTGCGCCAGGTGTGTGACGCACAAGGATGGAAGTACGAAGACGAGGCGCTCTGGAAGGTCGCGGAGGCGGCGGACGGTGGATTGCGCGACGCCCTCGGCTTGCTGGAGCAGACGGCGGCGTTTGGACAAGGTGCGCTGACGGCAGACAACGCGGCCCACATCATGGGCGGCGTCGCCACGCACGAACTGCTGAACCTGGTGCGCCATCTCGTCCAGCAAGAACTGCTGTCGGCATTGAAGCTGCTGATGGACTGGTACGCCGCGGGCAAGGACCCGCAGCGCATTGTGCACGAAATCTTGCAAGTGCTGCGCGATTTGTTTATCGTCAAGTTGTCTCGCGGCGAAAACGCGCTGCCGCACCG
>CAZYAH010000394.1:0-2316 GCA_964645595.1 uncultured Alicyclobacillaceae bacterium
CTCGTCTACTACGGTTTTTGGTTCTCGCCGGAGCGCGAGATGCTGCAGGCGCTCGCCGACAAGAGCCAGGCGAAGGTGGCTGGAACGGTCCGCTTGAAGCTCTATAAGGGCAACGTCACGGTCATCGGCCGCGCCAGCCCGAATTCGCTCTACTCCGACGCGCTCGTCACCTTCGAGGACGACCGCGGCGCCTATGACCAGAAGGACGCCGAGGGCTTTATCCGGCTAAACGCACTGCGCCTACGGACGCTGGCGATGCGAGATCGCAAATGAAGCGCGCGACCATAGACCCCGCGAAGTTCAATCCTGCTGCTCTCCTTCCATACGATTTGCGGCATGATGACTTTCGTATCGCGATGCAGGACGTCTACGATTTCTTCTACGACGTGAATGGCCTGCTGGTCCGCAAGGGACTTCCGCGCCTCGACGATATGCTGCACAAACAGACGGCATCGGGCGTCATTTCGGACATGCTCACTGCCAGCGTTGCAAAACACTCCCGGTCTCTGGTGGAAAATCAGCAACACAACGGTCACCCGGACCTCGTGTTGCGCGGAGTCTACCCGAACAATTCTGTCAAATCAGGATCAGAGGGCATCGAGATCAAGAGCACACTGAAGAAAGGGAGGAGCCGTGGATACTCACGGTGGCCGTGACCAATGGATGTGCGTATTCGTCTATGAAATTGACCGAACGAGCGAACCTGCCGCTAAGCGCGACCCAATGCTCTTCAGGGAGGTCTACCTTGGAAACGTCCGTGCCACGGACTTTCGGAGCAATGCGCGCGGGCCGCTGGGGACCCGGACGGCCACACTAGATCGAAAGGGTGTCGCATCGCTTCGGGAAAACTGGGTGTATCTCGATCGCTGAGAGTTGCTTATGGCAGGCGCGACAACTCCGTAATCGCCGACCTTGCCATATCGAAATAGTGACGATCCTTCTCGATCCCAACGCTCGCGTAACCGACGCTGTTTGCCGCCGCGAGGGTAGAACCGGAACCAGCGAACGGATCGAGCAGGGTCCCTTCCTTTAGAGGGAGAACCCCCTCAACCACTTGCCGGAGAAACGCTTGTGGCTTGAGCGACGGGTGAGGCGCAAAGCTGCGCTCGCGCTTCGCGGTCGGATGCGATTTTATCACGTCGCCGAATGGCTGATCGCTACCGATCCTCCGAAATCCACCGGTCTTCCATTTCCTCAGGTTGTCCTGAACACGGCCCTCCAGCGGACGGCGAAAAATCAGCCACGGCTCCCACATGGAGCGGGGGAGGACACTGACGTCCTTGAATTCCTTGTGCGCGTTCTTCGGTCGGTCTCCGCCGCGCATCGTCATGACCAGCCTGACTATGCTTCCCCTAGGCTCGAGCCCCGCCTTCGACAGCGCAGCAGCCACGTAATGCGCAATAAGCGGGTTCGACGCCACGACGATATTCGCGCCGGGGACCGTTACCCGGTAGAAGAGGAGCCCCAACATTTCGAAGAACCGGCCGAGGTACGAAATCTCCTGCTCGCCGAGAGTCGTGAATCTCGGCAGAGGAGATCGCTGGTTGCCATCAAATGACGGCGGGACGCGCCAAACGCCACCACCATTCCCTTTGCGCAGCTTAGTCAATTCCTTATCAGAGTACTCAACCAGTCCGTAGGGAGGGTCTGTGACAATCGCCTGGAAGGAACGCGGCTCGCAGGCTCGCAGCCATTCGACGGCGTCCGCATGCAAGATTCGGGCGCGCCCCTCGCGATGCTCATCCCAGCGAATCGCGGGGGTGCTGACCTCGCTTCGGTTAGCGCCCGTCAGTCGATAGGATCCACGCTCGGTGCGCTGAAACGTGTTAGGCGTGTTGAGGTTCAGATAGGAGCGGATTGACGACCTCGGAACCTCGCCGAGCTTGCGCACGACGACAGCTTCGATGTCTCTCAATGAGACAGAATCGTCGGAATTGGTGAGGAATTCAACGATGGCATCCCGAACATGGCCAGGCGATATTCGATCCATCGCACCCTCCGATGTTCTCTTTTTGTATTCCTTTGACGTCTAGACGTCAATGAGCGCATTCCGAAGACTGTGGATATCCTGACCGTGCGGAAACCCGGAAGCGTCAAGTCGCTGGAAAATCTCGGCCGCGTGCGGCTGTCGGAAAATTTCTTCATGCGGGATTTTCTCTATTCGGAGGTCGCCAATCTTTATGGCATCCCGAATATTCCGGACGATCCTGACCTCGCGATCGAAACCGGAAAAGCGCTTTGCGAAAACCTGCTCGAGCCGTTGCGCGAAAAATTCGGGCGCATTTCCATCCGCTCGGCCTATCGCTGCCGCGAGGT
>CAZYAH010000395.1:0-2315 GCA_964645595.1 uncultured Alicyclobacillaceae bacterium
TTTCAGGTGAACACCAGCCAGGCCGCGAAACTGTACCAAACGGCCATCGATTTTGCGCAAGTGCAGTCGACGGATACAGTTCTGGATGCGTACTGCGGCACCGGAACCCTGACTCTGTTGTTCGCAAGACACGCCGGGCGAGCGCTGGGCATCGAAGTGATCCCGGAGGCGATTGCCGACGCAAAACGGAACGCTGAGCACAACGGGATTTCCAATGCCGAGTTTGTGGTGGGCGAGGTGGAACGGGTCCTGCCAAAGCGCGTGCGGCAGGGAGAGCGCTTTGACGTCGCCGTGCTGGATCCGCCGCGCCGCGGCTGCCACCCAGATGTTCTTCGTGCACTTGCCGATGCGAAGCCGCGCCGGATTGTCTACGTCTCCTGCAACCACGTCACGTTTGCGCGGGATGCTCGCATGCTCGTTGACCTCGGCTACCGCCTCGAGAAGGTGCAGCCGGTCGACATGTTTCCTCAAACGAGTCACGTGGAGTGCGTTGGATTAGCATACAGGGTTGACTAAAACGGGCACGCAGAGGAGGTCCATATGAAGACCTACGAAGTATTAATTGCGGATGACAGCGAGCGCGCCAGGCAGGCGGTGCGAATTATTCTCGATTCCGACCCAGAATTTCAGGTTGTCGCCGAAGCGACGAACGGCGAGGAAGCAATCGTCAAAACCAAGGAATGCATGCCGGATCTGGTGTTGATGGACATCAACATGCCGGGTATGAGTGGACTTGAAGCGACACGGATTATCAAGCAAGAGCTGCCGTACGTTCGGGTGGTCATACTCAGCGTTTCAGACGATGCCGCTGACCTGTTCGAAGCCATCCGCAATGGTGCGCAAGGGTATCTGGTGAAAAGTTTACAGCCCGCTGACTGGTTGACTTACTTACACGGAATTCTCGACGGTGAGACGCCGATTTCTCGAAAAATGGCTGAGAAACTGTTGGCGGAATTCAAAACAACGCCTGTATCAAAACCTGGTCACCCCACGCATGCGGAAAAGTTGACGAGCCGTGAACAGGAGATTCTTGAACTCGTGAGCACGGGGGCAACCAATCGCGAAATTGCTGCGAAGTTGTTTATATCCGAAAACACGGTCAAAAATCACTTGAAAAACATCATGGCAAAGCTTCACATCCAAAATCGGGTCCAGTTAGCCATGTACGCAAGAGAACATCGTTTCGAAAGAGGTTAAGTGTAGACGAGCCCTTGCTGAAACTCAATTCTTGATGATTCGGATACAAGTACCCTGCCCAGACGATTCAATCAACGCCGTTGCACCCATGTCTTTGGCACGGTTTGAAATGATATCGAGACCGTACTGGTTTTTCCTCCGTTCCTGCGTATCAAAGCCTATACCGTTGTCGCAGACTTGAAACGTCCATTTTCCTCGCCCATCCCCGGAGGATGTGGTTGACAGAGTAACAGACACCCGAGACGCCGACGCATGTTTACGAACGTTGGTAACGGATTCCTGTAGAATCCCGAAGAGCTGTACTTGCTCCGTAGTTTCAAGGACTGAGGGATCGCAGTCAAAATCGACGGTCCAATGTACCTCCGTATCGCAAAATGCATTCTCCAGATATCGTTCCACACGCTCTTTAAAGTCCAACGTCACCGTAGTATCCTGTCGGAGATTGAAGATGGCTTGGCGAACATTTTCATCCATCTCCCGAAGCGCCAGGAGAACGTCGTCCCATTCACTCGCTTCAATGGGTTCCCTACCCTTTGTTTTGCGAAGCGACTCGATTTTGACCCCCATATAGAAGATGGATTGGGCGATTCTATCATGAAGTTCCCGCGCCAATCGCTCTCTCTCTTCCAGAACCGCTCGTAATTCCCGCTCTGCGCTCAAAGACCGTTCGGCTTGTTCGAAGCGATAAAATAATCCTTGCGAAATGAGAGAGATGGACAAAGCGGTCAAGCCAGCAATCATCCAGTTGCCGGTCTCGAGCGACACGTATGGTATACAGTAGGTGTGTCTCAAATACTCAAAGCCGAGAACCACGAACGTCGGGACGAGGAGCAAACAGAATTTGATGCGTTGTGTGTTCATACCATCCTCCAAGATATGGGCCGTCGGTTGTTAGGAACGGAGAATCACGCAGATTCTATCATGTTATAAACTTGTAGTCGGAAACATAGCCCTTTTGGACTATTCCCCTATGCCTATCGCCTGGAATAATGGTAAGTGGGAATCATTGTGGCATCGCAGGAGGAGGCGTGTCAGTGACCATTGCACAATTCATACGCCGCCAGTGGACCACAATAGCCATCTTTGCAGTGATCTTCAGTATCATCGGCGGAAGCGCT
>CAZYAH010000396.1:0-2313 GCA_964645595.1 uncultured Alicyclobacillaceae bacterium
CCAACACTCCGCTCAGCAGCATCAAGCAGTTTCGGCGCATGGTGCAAATCGGGAAAGCGGCCCTGCCGAACGTCACCGCGCCTCTCTGCGTAATCCAGGGGGAACAGGACGAAGTCGTGGAACCGCGCGGCGCTGCTTACGTCTGCACGAGTACGGCATCTGCCCACAAGGAACTGCATTTTCTGCCGCAGTCGACGCACATGGTGTGTCACGGCGCCGAATGCGAGAGCGTGAACCGGCTTGTGCTGTCATTTCTGCAGCGGCTGACGGAAAGCGGCGCATTTGAAACCAATCAGTGCCATTGAACCTGCTTTTCTTGCCGAGGGGAGTACCCTTGGCGAACGCAGTCCATACTATTATATTGAGAACTCAGTACCAGCAGCGAATGGCGAGGTGTGACGACGATGGTTAGCCGGCAAGCGATTATCGAGTTCATGGAGAACGAGGCCTATCGCCCGTTGACGGTGCACGAGCTGTTGGACGCGTTCTCAATTTCCGGGAGCGACGAGTTTCGCGAATTTCTGAAACTGCTGAACGACATGGAAGACAAGGGCGAAGTGGTCCGGACGCGGACGGACAGGTACGGGGTGCCCGAGCGCATGAACCTGGTCGTCGGCCGGCTGCAGATGAAGGCCCGGGGCTTTGGGTTTGTCATCCCGGATACCCCTGGGTTTCCCGACGTCTACGTTCCGGCCGGGGGCTTGAACGGGGCCATGAGCGGAGACAAGGTGATGGTCCGCCTTGAAAAAGCCACGTCCGGCCCGCGCAGCGAAGGCCAAGTCATTCGCGTGCTGGAGCGCGCATCTAACCGCATCGTCGGCAAGCTGACATCGTATCGCGATCACGCTTTCGTCACACCGCTGGACAAGCGGTTCCCGCAAGACGTGTACGTCTCGAAAGAAGATACGATGGGGTCGCACGACGGTTACGTGGTCGTCGTCGAGCTCACTTCGTATCCCACCGCGACGCGCGGCCCGGAAGGAAAAGTGGTCGAGGTGCTCGGCCACCCGGACGAACCGGGCATCGACATCCTGGCGGTGGTTCGCAAGTACGGGCTGCCCGAGGCGTTTCCGGCAGAGGTGCTCGCCGAGGCCGAAGCCATACCGGCGGAAATCACGGAACGAGACTTGCAGGGGCGTCGCGATCTGCGGTCGGAGACCATTGTGACCATCGACGGCGAGGATGCGAAAGACCTGGACGACGCTGTCCACGTGCGCAAACTCGAATCCGGAAATTACCTGCTTGGCGTCCATATCGCCGACGTCGGGTATTACGTCCGTGAAGGCAGTCACCTGGACAAAGAAGCCTTCAAGCGGGGGACCAGTGTGTACCTCGTTGACCGAGTAATTCCCATGCTCCCGCAGCGGTTGTCCAACAACATCTGTTCGTTGAATCCCAAAGTGGACAGGCTCACGCTCAGTTGTGAGATGGAGTTCACCCCGGACGGCGAACTGGTTCGCCACGACATCTTCCCCAGCGTCATTCGGACCGCGCAGCGGATGACGTATACGAACGTCAAGAAAATTCTCGTCGACGGCGATCCGGAACTCATCGCGCGCTACGAACCGCTGGTTCCGATGTTCCGCTTAATGGAAGAACTTGCGCTCATCCTGAGAGACAAGCGCATGCGGCGAGGCGCGATTGACTTTGACTTCGAGGAAGTCAAGGTGGTGGTGGACGACCTCGGCCATCCGCTGGACATCGTGCCGCGCCAGCGGTCCATCGCCGAGCGCATTATCGAGGAATTCATGCTCGCCGCCAACGAAACGGTGGCAGAGCACTTTCACTGGCTGGACGTCCCGTTCGTCTACCGGATTCACGAGGAGCCGGATATCACGCGGATGATGGAGTTCAACGCCTTCATTCACAACTTCGGTTACCACGTGAAAGGGGCAAACAACAAGGTTCACCCGCGGTCGTTGCAGCGCGTTCTGGAGGAAATAAAGGGAAAGCGGGAGGAACGGGTCATCGCGACGCTGATGTTGCGGTCGATGCGACAAGCGCGGTACTCCCCGGAATGCGTCGGTCACTTCGGCCTCGCAGCCACTTATTACACCCACTTCACGTCGCCGATTCGCCGCTACCCCGACTTGATGATCCACCGGATCATCCGCGAAGCGCTGACCGGCCGCTTGACGGAGGAACGGATCGAGCAATTACGGGAATTTGTCGCCGAAGGAGCGGCGATGTCGAGCGAGCGGGAGCGTATTGCCCAGGACGCGGAGCGGGAATGTGATCAACTGAAAATGGTTGAGTATATGCTCGACCACCTCGGCGAAGAGTACGACGGTCTCATCAGCGGCGTCACGCAGT
>CAZYAH010000397.1:0-2307 GCA_964645595.1 uncultured Alicyclobacillaceae bacterium
GGAACTTGGGGAGGGTGATGACCCTGAAAGACAAGAAGAGAAACGTCACGATATTTATTCTGTATCTCGTCATTCTACTCTTTTCCGTTTACATCGCAGTCATGTACCTGTTTCGAGACGTGGCGAGTGCGCCACTCGTCAAGGGCAAGTTGAATCAGGCGGGCTTCGCATTCTCCACATGGGAGATTGTCTTCTACGCGCACATCATACTGGGAACGCTTGCACTGGCCATCGGGCCCTTCCAGATGACAAGCCGAAGCCGTCGAAATCCGAAAGTGCACAGGATACTGGGGAGAACGTACGCAGGTGCTATTGGCATCAACATTCTCGCCGTGCCTTACCTGGCGATCTATGCGACTGGTGGAAAACCTGCGACTGTGGCGTTCCTGGTTTTGGATGCTGCATGGCTTGTTACCACAGGAATCGGTGTCTGGCGCATCATCCAAAGAAATATCGCGGCGCACAGGCGCTGGATCCTGCGCAGCTACGCCATTACCTGGGTGTTTGTCTCGTTTCGAATCGTGGTCGCACTCATCTCCATTCTCACCCACGCACCCACGAACATCTCCTTTCCGGTTTCAGTCTACGTGTCTATCGCTCTAAATCTTTTGTTGATGGAATTGTATCTGCGGAGACGGGGCAAGAGCGCAGTGTCTAGACCGTCTGTTGCAAATTAAGCGAGAGGATGGGTGGATTCCTTGTCAAAGCGCGCATACGTGATCTTTACCCTTTTGGTGAATGGGGTTGTTCCGTGGGGATTGTACGTCTGGCTTTCACACCATATGAGCAGCCTGATGGCGCTGTCGATTGCGACGCTGGTGCCTCTGGCGGATAACCTGTATCACCTGGCGAAGCACAGGAAACTCGACGCGTTCGGCGGTTTGATGTTGTTCACGTTTCTTCTGACCATCATCCTCGTAGCGCTCGGCGGCAGCGAAAAACTGCTGCTCATTCGGGAGTCCCTCATCACAGGTGCAGTCGGCTTGATTTTTCTTGTGTCATTGTTGTTCTCGCGCCCGCTCATGTTCTACTTGGCACTCCGGTTCATTGGCAAAGGTGACTTCGCCGACAACTGGAAGTTTGGGTATTTCCGCTATGTCATGAGGCTCATGACATTCGTGTGGGGCGCAATTCTTCTCGTGGAAGCAACCGTGAAAGTGATTCTCGTATTTCAACTCTCCACAGCGCAGTTTTTGGCCGTTTCCAATCTTGTGCTGTACGGCTTTGTCGGCGCTGCCATCCTGTGGACAGTTGTCTATCGCGAAAAGTCCAGCAAGCGTCTGGCAGAAATCAAGCTGACGTCCCACATGTAAAACAAACGGAGGCAAAGCGGATGGACATCATTCCTCTCACCCTGAGTGAGCAAACAAGTGTATGCGCGCTGTACGCAGCGGTTCGGCGGGACTTGAGGCAGAATGGAATTTACCAGTGGGATCGATTTTATCCAAACCGGTTCGTCATCCGACGGGATCTGAAGGAAGGCCATACGTTCGGCTTGAAACAGAACGGTGTCGTCGTCGGGGCTGTTGTCCTGGACGGCAAGCAGAGTTCAAGGTACTCCACAGTCAATTGGCTGGATTCCAACGGAAAGGCGGCTTGTATTCACCGCCTTGCGGTACATCCTGACCTCCAGGGGAAGGGATTGGGGAAGCGACTTCTCCAATACGCTGAGGACTGCGCCTTGGCACAGGGATACTCCAGCGTTCGCCTGGATGTGTACTCCGGGAATCCTGCAGCCGTCGCCATGTATCAACGTCACGGTTACGAGCAGCGAGGCATTGTTCACTTCCCAATGCGGAAGTTACCGTATTTTTGCTTTGAGAAAGTCCTAGTGCCGACCTATTCCTCGTTCGCGAATGGGGCAGGGGATACACAATCTGCTCCCTGCCCCGACGCAGGCCCCGCACCCACTGTGCCATTCATTTTCCCATTACAGAGTTTCGAATGATCTTGTCCAGAGTCCGGGTAGGCAGCGTGCCTTTCACCACGGGCAGGAGTTTCGAATCCGCGGGCACGGCATAGCGAGCTTTCGGCTTCTTGGAGCGGATGGCAGCCGATATCGCCTTGGCGATGACGATGGGCTTCGCTCCTCGGTCTGGGCGACCGCGGTCGTTGGCAAAGTTGTCATAGGCGTCGCGATACGGGGAGTCGGGCGTGACCCATGAGCGGATCGACTCAAGCAACGTGTTGGAAAAGTTAGTCTGAATGGAGCCGGGCGCGATGATGACGACGTCGATGCCGGTACCCTCCAACTCCATGCGCAGCGCGTCGGACAGGGCTTCGACGGCGAACTTGCTGGCTGTATAG
>CAZYAH010000398.1:0-2299 GCA_964645595.1 uncultured Alicyclobacillaceae bacterium
AACTGGCCGCCGTCATCCGATTTCGCGTACGACTGCTGATCGTGATCGGCAAGGCACCCTTTCCATTGCTGGCGGAAAATTTCGTGAGGACCCTACCCAGGATCGAAGCGTTACTCGATGCGCAAAAACCGCCTTACATCGCGAAGGTATACCGGCCCACACCGGGGGACCTCAAACGCAATCCCGTGAGTTCGGGCTCGATAGTGCTCTGGTATCCGAAGAGTTGAAATTGATGGATCAACAGACCACGATCTCGCAGCGCCTGGGGCCGATTTCTGCGGGAAGATGAAGCGGGGCCCTCGGTAAAAGATCTGTGCCGCCATGAATATACATTTATACAGGCCAGACCCAGGCCAGACCCCATCTCCCCACTTCCCGTAGGAAGCGACGTTGGTTCGGAAGGAAAGGCCTTTATACAACTATGCAGGCCAGACCCCGTCTCCGCCGCCCGCGAAATCGAGCGTGCGAATGGCCGAATGCGCGAATTGCTCAGCGCCGGAGAGTGAGATCGGCCGTAAACGTGGCAGGATTCGGCCGTAGGACGAGCGTAGGCCGCGCGTCGCAAGGGCTGGGGATATTGTGCGCGGTAAGGGCTGCCGGCCGAATCGGCGTATGGCGGCTGTAGTGGCGTCGGTGCCGCGGGCCGCGACGCTGCCTTATCACTGTTAGGCCTCGCTGGGAAGGGACGCATGAACTGGGAGATCATCGAACGCTTCGCCGAAGCGCATTCAACGATCATCAATCTCGTCAGCTTTGCTGTGGGCATCGCTGGGATCGTCTTGGCGATTCTCTTTTACCGTCTGAGCAAGCCGGTACGGCGTCTGGCGGTGGCCACTCGCACATTTCCGGTCGTCCCGGAACGTGCTTCCCGGGTACGGGGGGCTGCAGATGGCTTTCCGAGGAAAGCATGTCTCCAGGTTATCTGTCACGCGACTCGCAGTGTGGAATGCGGGCACGGAACCAATTCGCGAAAGTGACATTCCAGACGGCGAAACGCTCAAGGTGACGACTCGAGACGGCATCACTGTTCTCGCGACAGAAGTATTGGAAGTCACGCGAGCGGCAAACCACCTCAGCATTTCCGTGCAGAGCGCTGAAGCTTTCCCTCATATCAAGTTCGACTTTCTGGACCCTGGTGACCGAGCCCTGATCGATGTCATTCCCGACGGTACCGGGCCGGCGGACGTGGCTCTTGAAGGTACGATAGTTGGCGGCACGATTCGCCGAATGACTTCGGAACCTGAGACCGTCCCGGTCGAAAGATCGGCCTCCCGCGCGAAGAGTCAAAGCGGTAGGCAAAATGCTCGAGCCGGCGCCACGATTTTCACTGTGGCCGGACTCGTTCTTGTAGGACTAGCCTTCATTGTCAAAGACGAGGGGCGCGCGGTGATTGCCGGTGTTGGTGCTCTCATCGCGATGATTGGTATCGGCATATACGCATACTCTCGACGCGTTTATCCACCGACGAGCATTCGCCACTTCGACAGCGATTTATGAAACGCGTGCCTAACCTGGTGCTGCGGTTAGCGGGCGTGTCGTGACCTTGCAGAAAGCTGAACCGCGGAAAGGCGATCAGTCCAACCGTTTCGGTTCGCTCCACACACAGATCAAACTCGAGGCGCTGGGAAAATACCTCCATGCTTATACCAAGGTGCTAAAAACTTTACCGTTCACGCTGCACTATCTCGACGCATTCGCGGGCACCGGAACATGTGAAATAAAAGTAGGTGACAAGCGCCTGACCATCCCAGGCTCGGCAGCAATTGCGATTGAATGCACTCCGCCATTTCACAAACTGGTGTTCATAGAGAAATCACGTCGCAAGGTGAAGGCGCTGCAGCGACTGAAGGATGCGGATTCGACAAGGGACGTCACGGTAATTCCTGACGATGCAAACAAGGCCCTGCCCGCGTGCCTCGCGAAGTTGAATTTTCGAAGTGATCGAGCCATCGTGTTCCTGGACCCGTTCGGAATGCAAGTCGAATGGGAAACGCTGAGGCGGATCGCCTCGACAAAATTTACGGATCTCCTATACCTGTTTCCGTTGAGCGGTCTGTATCGGCAAGCGACCCGTAGTGCGGCGAAAATCCATCCCGCCAAGGAAGCTGCTCTTCGGCGGATATTTGGAACGATGGAATGGCGGACTGCCTTCTATGAGCCTGCCCCTCAGCAAGATTTTTTCGACCAGGTGTCGGATGTGCGGACTAAGAGTGTCCCTGGAATGCTGGATTGGGTAAAGAAGAGACTAGGGCCTGTTAACACAACCTGAGACCTTCGACGATCAACGCGAAATGAATGA
>CAZYAH010000399.1:0-2292 GCA_964645595.1 uncultured Alicyclobacillaceae bacterium
ACAGCGACACGCGCTGTCCTGTCAAGGCGGAAATGACATCTGCGGCGTGCGTAATCTCGTACGTTTGATCGCTTTTCGACAACGTCGTCAGTTGCTTGTGGTCCACCGAGTGGTTTCCGACCACGTGTCCCTGAGCCACAGCCGCGCGAACGACGTCCGGTCTCTGCAAGGCGTTGTCGCTGATGAAGAAGAAAGTCGCGTGCACATGGTAATCGGCCAGAACTTTGAGGATTGCAGCCGTGTACGGCGACGGTCCGTCGTCGAATGTAAGCGCAACGCTGCCGCTCGGAACAGAGTACACTTCGTCAACTTTAATCCCTTTGGCAGAGGCGTTGTGTTGTGCCAATTGGGTCGTTCCCTTGGGTCGGTGCGACACGGGTTTGTGCGGATTGACAGATGCTGTCGGCGAGTTGGCAGCTGGAGGCTGCGCCTGGTTTGGAGACGTGTGTGCGGATTGCGCAAGGGAGTTCTGCGCGACAGCGATTTGGCTTAGGTGTTGGCCGCCGCTATTGTCTGTGAGTAAACGCAGGCCGAGCCAGCCGAGTGAAAGGATCACCGCGCTGACGCCGAGACTCGCGGCAATCCAGGTCCAAGGGGAAGTCGTCTTGCGAACCAGCCTGTTTTGGTCGGCTGAACCTGTGAGCGGCTTGGACCTGGCGGACAGGGGGCGTGCCGACTTGTACTCGAGCCACCGCTCCCAGCGCAGTCCGTCCAGCTCGTCAATCGTTTGCACTCGGCTTAGCCACTGTAAGTTGGCGAGATACTGTTCGGAGCAGAAGAACGAATGGCGCGTCCGCTGGCCTCCAGATTGGAACACCAACCAACCCATTGGTGCCGATGGTTGCGTGGCGGGTGTGTCGAATGACAATAGACAACAGTATTCCGGGGCGGTTGAGACTGCGAGGACCTGCGTAAACATCAGGCTTTGCAGGTGGCGGTATGTATACTCATCCAATCCGAAGCGGATGATGGCTTCGCCGCCAGTGAGCGTCACCCGAAGTTTTGCGTAAGGACCTAAATCGTCTTGGTGGACTCTCAGAATTTCTGCTGAAATTACGTTGCGCAGATTCGTCACTTGTCTCCATCCTTCAAAGTCAGACCATCAGGGTGCGGCCAAACTGGTGGTCCAATGAATTCCGTTTCCTTTCATGAGGTGTCGGACGATGTTGATCTTCGACGACTAATCATTTCGACTTTGTTCACCATCTTCCTTCCACAAATCGACAGGAATTTAGCAGAAACATGGGGGCCGATGTCAGTGTTCGCACAACGTGGCGTTCAAGGCGTTTTGCACGGCGCGAACGGCTGTAGCGTACTGCGGCCGGTCCCAGGAATTGTAGGATGGATGGGGAACTCCTGGGATCACCACCCAGTTGGGTGAGGACACTCCGGCGAGGCGGAAAAACTTTTGCGCGAAGCGGCCGCACGGGATCACGCTGCAGCGTCGTGCTTGCAATTGCAACAGTTTCTCGCGCAACGCTTGCACCAGTTCGGTCTGCACTGCGTCGAGCAGATCCACGCCAAATTGGTCTTTGTGATTCGCCGTTCGCACCTGTTCCAAAGCTTGCAGCCAGGTATGATACGTCTCGCGTACCTCCGGAGGATAGGCGGCGGATTGCATCGGAATGTTGCAGACGTTCATGAGGCCAATTCGGCTTAGGCGCGGACGGTTTAGCGCCTCGTCCGCATTTTTCTTGACCAGTCTGCCAAGAGGAAATTTGGCGTACGCATCCCCGAAAAGGTGTCGGGTCATGGTTTGCCCCGAGGCTCCTGACACGGGAGCTCCGAATTTCAGTTCCTGTATGTGCGGGGATTCCAATATGAAAATGCAGTCCGAGGTAGGCAAGAGGATATCCTTGACCTCGTAGTTTTCGGACAGCGTCTCGTACACTCTGCGAAATTGTTCCCTGTATCCCGTAGGCACCGGTACAACCCTCCCACGACATTGTACCATTTGCCTTGATTGTTTCTTGAAAGTGATTAATATTAAGGTAAGCTCTGTTCTTTGGAGCTGCTGGCGGAACAGAGTGAGTGTACAAGTTCATATGCTGGATTCTTCGTTAGGTGAGGCTTCTGCATGGATCACACGCCACTGCCCGGAAACGTCGAGAGACGCCAACTGGGTTAACAGGTATTACCGGATTAAGGTTTTACTTAATGTGGCTGGTCACTGACCTAGCTGTGCACGTGCCAAAACTTTGACGAGCGGGGAAGGCGCATTGGTTATGCATGCCTTCACATTGGTGAAGGCTTTTTTTATGGCGTTGGTCCCGCAACGAGAGGGGGATGAGC
>CAZYAH010000400.1:0-2289 GCA_964645595.1 uncultured Alicyclobacillaceae bacterium
TCGGTGTGGCCGATCAGTACCTGCGCCTAGTCAGTGGATTGGTCGCTTTGGCCGGTGCTGCGCAATGCCGCCGAAATCCGTTTACGCAAGCCCTGTTGACCGCTTACGGCGCGGCGAAGGTCGCCGAAGGAGTGACCGGCTGGTGTCCGGTTATGTACGCGCTCGGCATCCGGACCGTGGAAGAAGCCAGTTCACACACTGCAAAGGCGCATCACGGCGCCGAACACAGACTCAAATTGGCAGACCGGACGGAGTATCGCGCGCCAGACCGCGAGAGCAGGGACTCCCACGGCGCAGAACACATTTCCAGAGAAACGCAACAAATCGGCACTGCGTACCAGTAACTGCAGAAAAAGGGTTCCCCGTCGCCAGGTGAACCCTTTTTCACGAATGTTGAGGAGTGATGCGCGTTGTCAGACGACCGCGGCAGGGCGAAAACGCACGCCGAACTTTCCGCGACGGGTTTGGAACACTTGAACCTCACTCGGCGCGGAACCTCCTCGGATTCGCTCGTCCGCCTCTACCCACATGACGGCGCAGTACGCTTCAAACTTGGAGTCGTACAGGCCTGCGAAGTACACCCAGTTTTCGCCCATGGCAACCGCCTCCCCACGCGTAGTATGCGCGGACAGGCACCTGCCATTGCCGGGGAATCACTGGGCACAACCCCGCAGTTCGGAATCAGGTCACACGTAGACCCGATCTCCGCCGATGTTCAAGACGTTTTCCCGGCCGATAATGTGGCGGGCAATCATCATGGCTTCCCAGTTCCGTCCGTGATACGATGTGACAAGCCGTTCCAAAATTTTCACCTTGTAGCCCGCATCAACGAGGGAAAACATGGTCGCCAGCACCGCTCCTTCCGAATCGACACCTGCGATGTGGACTTCCTCAATCTGATTGTCTTCCAAAATGCGCTTCGTATCTTCGGTGAACCCGGAGTAGGTGCTCTTCTCAACAACCGCGGCGTTCGCATGGCGGAGGAGCAAAGTGTCCCGCTCGCGCACTTCGTCGTACACCCAACGGGTAAAGACAATTGCCTCGTACTCACTGGCGTGTTCATTGACGTACCGTTGACACAGCGGCGCTATGTAATCCAGTGTGTTGCGCAGGAAATCCTCCTGGACGTCGAGAACAATCAACGCTTTTTTCAACGTTTTCACACCTCTCGCATCCTCACCACAGCATCCAGCCGTTTTATTCCTGCCAGTGCCGCAGGCGCTGTTTTTATTATATTCTGAGTATATCATTACGTTTACTGCGGAGACATGTTCGAAGTCCGGCGCATTCGCATGCGGATCTAAGCCCAATGTATCCCTTCTTCAACGGCTTTCCGAGTTCTGTTACAATACAGATAGCGAGATGACCTACTGGTGCACATGCGCCGGCTCGCAGGGTCCCTTGGGGCATACACTGAGATCAGAAAGCCGTTTACTTCCCAGTACCAGACGACAGAATTTCTACAGGGAGGGATGCGCGCGATGATTGCAAGACACGAGTTATTACATTTGAAGACGAAAATTCTTCCTGCTGGAGCAGAAGCCATTCTGGACTTTCTTGCAACAAGACACCACCAGGTGGAAATGACCCACATCGTCCTCGAAAACGTGCCGCTATTGATCATCGGGCGCCACGGCATGATTGCCCGGATTCCAGCAGGAGGCACTGTGTATAAAGTGAGCAATCCCAGCGAGATTCTGGAACATCTCAAACAGTTCTTTCAACGTTCCGAAGCGACGCTGTATCTGTTTACGAACTTGCCTGAGTTGCCGGTGCCGGACGAAGTGGCGCAGGTACTGGACGAGGTGCAGCGCCGCCACAACCGGAAGGTTGAGCTGTGGAAGATCATTGACGAAGCGCTGGATTGCCGCGACAAGGAAGCGTTTATGGCGGCCGCCAAGGAACTCAATCAACTGATGCACGAGCCGAAAGGCGACGGTGGCGTCGAACGCCGCAAGGCCCTTTCGTGAATCAGGCACTGGAACAGGAGAAGGCCATGGACAACAATTTCATTCTGTACGACGAGACAGAACCTACTTCCACCCGTTATATTGGCTACGCGGGAGAGCACGGGCGTTACGACCTGGCGATTACAACCACAGGGCATTTTTACGGCAAGAAGCTGGTTTGCGACATTCAAAATGGGCGAACCGCCATCATGAACGATGCGGACGCCAGCAACCTGGCGTACGTGATGCAGGTATTCAACATTTCCGACGAAGAAGCGGCGCGTGAGTTTTCCGATTTTCTGCTCAGCAATTTGTAACGAGCAAGCAAGTTGTAGCTCTC
>CAZYAH010000401.1:0-2283 GCA_964645595.1 uncultured Alicyclobacillaceae bacterium
GCAAGCCACCTTTGCCACAATTTGCGTG
The DNA here is from genome assembly GCA_964645595.1 of uncultured Alicyclobacillaceae bacterium. GTDB lineage: Bacteria > Bacillota > Bacilli > Alicyclobacillales > Alicyclobacillaceae > Alicyclobacillus_A. Next base: position 29 of record CAZYAH010000401.1, read on the forward strand.
GTGTATCTAACATCAGCCCGCAGCCATCTCCTTCTCCGCGGACAAATCCGGCGCGGTGATGGAGGGCTTGCAGGGCCGCCAGCCCAACGTCGACCATTTCCCTCGAGCGGTACCCCCGTTTCGCGATTCGCGCGAACAGACCACACGCATCGTGCTCACGTTGGGTTTGCCTCGTCAAAGCATTGAGTTCCATACGTTCACTTCCTTTCCAGTGTTTAGTGTATGGAAGATGTATGTTCCCCGCGAAGTGCAGCAGGTGCAACTGCGCGGGTAGAAAGATGGCAGATTCGAATCGGTGGATTTGATGTCAACTTGAGGTACAGGAATGAGCCAATTGGAGTTGCGAATGTGTTGAGCGAACCAGTGCGGTCGAATGATTGCGACGAGCCAAGCCGAAATGAAAGGTGCGTTCCAAAACCGTTTTCGAAGGTAGACAGGTTGTGATATATTATACAGAATTCTTTATAAATCTTCAAGAAAAATGAATTGCGTGAATTGATTACACTTCGGCCCGATTCATTCCTCTTTAAAGGACTGAATCACGGAACGGCAGGAACGCGGTGCGCCCGTGGCAGGCCGGCGTCTTTCCGCTATTGTACGTATCACCCGTCATTTGTCCCATCATTTGATGTGGTATCTTGAGGAGGAGGGGATAAAATGTACGGAGTATTTGGTGGTTACACCCGTTGGGCCGTCGTGTTCCTGATTATCTTTGTGCTGTTCTTCTTGTTTGTCCCGGCTTACGGTTACGGGTACGGCGCCGGACCAGTCGTGACGCAGTGCGGCACAGGATACTATCCAGGGTACCATCATGGGTACCATCATGGGTATCATATGATGGGCGGCTACAACATGATGGGTGGTTATGAGAGCCCGAGCAGTCCCTGACGAGACAGTTACATCCGCCATATCGGAAGGGCTGACCCAAACGTGCTGATGCACGGATGGGGCAGCCCCTTCTTTTTTGTACACACCCCCGCGGATTCTACCTACTCGGAACGCCACTTCGTTATGCATAGTCGGTCCCCCCAGCGGAGAAGTTACCCAGAGAAGTCATCCTCCCGATCCAAAATTTCTTTTAAAAACAATTTGGTGAACGGCAGGATTTTACCCGAGCTTCGCAGAATTCTGTCCTGTTGTAGAAGTTTGTCCTTTTAAGGGGGAAAATTGGATGCGTAAACGTTTTGCCACCTCCGCAGTGGCGGTACTCACGCTCGGCGCGCTGGTGGCCGGATGTGGCACACCGGCCAACAACACCAACCAAGGAAATACGACGGGATCCGCTCCCAAGTCGAACTTCAAGGTCGGCCTGGTCACGGATACCGGCGGACTGAACGACCACGGGTTCAACTACCTCTCCAACGCTGGTCTGGAGAAAGCCGAAAAGGAACTGGGCGTTCAGGGCAGCGTCGTTCAGTCCAAGTCGGAATCCGACTACGTGCCAAACTTGCAGAAGTTTGCACAACAGGGATACAACTTGGTCATCGCCGTTGGTTTCCTCATGGAAAACGCTGTCAAGCAGGTTGCTCCGCAGTATCCCAACACGAAATTCCTGATTATTGACGATCCGATTGAAGGCATCCCGAACGTCACAAGCGCGATGTTCAAGACGGAACAGTGCGGATACCTCGTCGGCGCCATGGCCGGTCTCATGGAAAAGCAAACCGGTATCAAGGAACTCAACCCGCAAAACGTGCTTGGTGTCGTCGGCGGCATGAAGATCCCGCCCGTCACCTCCTATATTGCCGGGTTCCAGCAAGGCGTTGAAAAAACTGACCCAGGCGCCAAAGTCATCGTCAAATTTGCCAACAGCTTTACTGACCAGGCGCTGGGCAGCAACATCGCGAAAGACGAAATCTCCAACGGAGCGGACATCGTCTTCCAGGTCGCTGGCGGCACTGGCGTTGGCGTCATCAAGGCAGCCCAAACCTCTGGCGTGTTCTCGATTGGCGTTGACGCCGACCAGGCATATCTCGCACCGGAAAGCGTGTTGACGAGCGCCCTGAAAGGTGTCGACACAGCGACGTACGACGTCATCAAGGACACCCTGCAAAACAACTTCAAGTCTGGCATTCAGTACTTCGACCTTGCGAACGATGGCGTCGGTATTGGCAAGGTGAACGGCAAGGTTCCGAAGGATATCGTGGACCAGGTCAACCAACTCGCACAGCAGATCAAGGACGGCACCATCAAAGTTTCGGCAGACATGAAAGAGTGACGGGAAATGGGGCTGACAAGCGGTTCAGGCGCAAGAC
>CAZYAH010000402.1:0-2283 GCA_964645595.1 uncultured Alicyclobacillaceae bacterium
AGCCGCGACACCGCGTACATGACGGGCCAGATTCTGCATGTCAACGGCGGATCGATTGTCAACGGGTAACGGTGGACGCGGGTTGGACCAACACCAGTACACTGCCATTTGGCCGGCATGGGAGGGCAACCGTGTTTCGATGGATTCGAAAGCTGCTGCGGGCGTGGGAGATCTACTCACTCATTCGCACGTTCAGCCCAACCGCTTACGTTGTGGACAAAGCGTTTGAGTACGTACTGAACCGGATCCGCCCCTGGGACTGGGTATTCATTGGGTTTGCCGCCTTACTGGGCCTTGTATGGCTAGTCGAACTTGTGAATTGGGGTGTACAGCTGGTACTCGCAGTACTTCGGTGGACGGGGGCATGGTACGGAATCTGGCCGACCTGGCACGCACTGTCTCCCCTTGCACATCCGACAATCGGTCGCATATTCTGGTGGCTTGCTTCCGGCATCCTATGGGCTTGGGCCGTGTTGTCGTGGGTTCTCTATTTCCTGCGTCGGCTATTGCCAACGGAAGGGATGGGCGCCACGCACACCTGGTCTTGGGAAGCAAGCCACGCGGATATTGCCGGACGTACCGAGTTTCATCTCGGGACAACTGCGTCTCGACCGGCATCATTTCGACACGTATCTCCCGCACCGTCGGCAGCACACAACAAGCCGCGAGGTGTAATCGCCTTGGCGCTGGCATGGCTGATGCAGTTGCTTATGATGGTCTAGTCTGCTCATCGATTGAAAACTGTTTCATGAGAGCCAAAAGCGAAGTCGGGGCTCCGATATGACTGGAGCCCCGCCCAAGTTCAGCGACATTACCTTACCTTAAGTACAATCTTACCCTGCAGGTGTCTGGATTCACTCAACTCATGAGCCTTCGCTGCCTCCGCAAGCGGGAACACGGCACCCACCACGGGGCGCACCTGACCTTCTTCAATGAGTTTCCCAATCTTCGCGAGCGTCTCGCCGTTGGGCTCCAGAAAGAGCCACGCGCCTCGAATGCCGTTTGTCTCGCACTTGGCGTGGTCCGGAGGCGACACGATGGACACCAACATGCCCCCCGGCTTGACGACCCCAAGACTCTGTTCCTGCACGTCGCCACCTACGGTGTCGAATACGATGTCGTACACACGGCCATTCGAGGTGAAATCCTGATTCGTGTAGTCGATTACGGTGTCCGCCCCGAGCGATTGCGCCAAATCCATGTTGCGCGTACTCACGGTCGTCGTCACGCGGGCACCGAAGTGCTTCGCGAGCTGGATGGCATAAAGTCCGACACCGCCCGCCCCCGCGTGAACCAACACCTGCTGTCCAGCTTCTACATGCGCGACGTCGACGAGCGCCTGCCATGCGGTCAACGCCGCCAGCGGAACGGCCGCCGCTTCCTCAAACGACAGATTGGCCGGCTTCAGCGCCACCAGCTGTTCATCGACCGCGATGTATTCCGCGTAACCGCCGTTGCGCTGAATGTCCGGTCGCGAAAAGACCAGGTCGCCCACCTTGAACTTGGTTACTTCCGGCCCGGTCTTCACAACGACTCCAGCCACGTCCCAGCCGAGGATCAACGGGAACGTATACTGGATGCGTTGCTGCAGCCAGCCGTTCCGGATCTTCCAGTCGACGGGATTGATGGCAGCGGCGTGCACCTCAATCAGCACGTCGTTCGGGCGCAATTCCGGTTCCGGGAGATTTCCGTACTTGAGTTGCTCCCTGCCTCCATACGCCTCAATGTATACCGCCTTCATGCGGACAGCCCTCCTCTTTCCAATGGATTCAGCTCCTGAAACGAATGTACTGCTGCTGTTCGTGTAGACTCAAGCAGAAAGCCGTCGACCCTGCGTCAACCGAGCGGGATCGACGGCTTGAATGTTGTGGTTCCGACCAGACATGTGGTCTCAAAATCAGGCACTGAGTCCTTCCTTCTCTGTTTCGGACGCACGAACCGCAGGTACAGCGAGACCGCTTCTCACACCCCAGCCGTAGAAGACCAGCGACGAGACCGCCACGACGAGCATATCCATGCCGTATGGGATGGTGTTGGTGCCGCCGAACTTGCTGCTGCCAAGGTAGGACAACAGCGCCATCCACAGCAGGTATACGACAAGCCACAGACCGGATTTCAGGTGTTGGCCGAACTGGGCCCAGCCAGAGCGAGACTGATAATAGAAGTAGATAGGCAACCCGGCAATCATCACAAAGATAACCTCTCCGGTCAGGGGCCACTTCGCCCAGTACAGAATCAGCGACGCAAAGACAAATGCGATGGGCGCGATGATTGACATGCCGC
>CAZYAH010000403.1:0-2267 GCA_964645595.1 uncultured Alicyclobacillaceae bacterium
TCGTGTTCGGCGCGCTGTTTCCGTATGTCATCGGCGTGCCCTGGCTCGCCGTCGCCACCAAGATGTCGCTGGCGAAAGCGATGGTGAACGGGTGCTATCCGTTCGTGTTGGGCGACGTCCTCAAGGCCATCGTGGCTGCGCTCGTCGCAGTTGCCGTTCGGGCGGCGTACCCTGTCGGTCTTGTCGGCAATGGCAACCGTGGCGTGATTGCGCTCGAAAAGTAGGGTATAGGTCCATCCGCTGCACTGCATAACGTCGATCCGCTGTTCTGCATAACCTTGTGCCTTCCGGGAGACATTGAAGCTTGAGTTCGCACAACGCAAGGGAGGCAGAACAAAGGTGAAAGCAGTAGCCGTTGAACGTGGATTGGAGCCTGTCAAACAATACTTGCAGCAACAAGGGTGCCAGGTCGTCGACATGGACAACGCCAGTTCGGCCGCAAATCAGGCCGCAGTGATGTGCATTACCGGCGCCGACAAGAACCTGATGGGAATGCAGGACGTGGTGGCGGACATTCCCGTTGTGTCGTGTGAAGGGTTGACTCCAGAAGAGGTATACAACCGCGTCAAGCAATATATCCAATAACCCCGACCCTCGTTGCTCTGACTTCGCAAATATCTCTCCGCTTGAGGCCGAGTACGCCGAACACCGGTGTACTCGGCCTCTTTTTCTGCAAAAAAGACTGCTACCATTGAAACAAAATGTCCCTCAGCGAGCGTCTACCTAACCGAACCGGATCCGGAAGTGAGGAATGCCTCATGAATAAACGGCTCAGTGCCGCTGAGGCCGTAGAAGAACTGTTTCAGTTGTACGCGGACGACGTCTACCGGTACGCCGTCAGCGTGCTCGGCAAGCCCACCGAGGCCGAGGACGTCGTACAGGAAGTCTTTATCCGCGTCCTCAAGTCGTGGGACAAATTTCGCCACGAATCCAGCGTGAAAACGTGGTTGTGGAGCATTGCCCGCAACTGCATTCAGGATGTTCATCGCAAGCGGTACCGGCGGAGGGAACAGTTGACCGAAGAAGGTGTCTTGCCCGACAGTCTGGCGCACGAAGACGACGAGCACATCGTGGAGTTGGAAGACACCTTGCGGGGACTGTCCGAATCGTATCGCCAGGTCGTCACGCTCCGGCTGATTCAGGACCTCTCCACGGAAGACACCGCGAAGATCCTGGGCTGGAGCACCGCGAAAGTGCGCACCACGCTGCACCGCGCGGTCAACGTGCTGCGCAGCATCATGCAGCCCGACGTGTCGATGTCGCGTGTGCGAGCCAGAAAGGAGCGAGAACCGTATGGAATATAAAGATGTCCAGGAAAGGTTGACGGGAATCGTGTCCAACGTGTCCTTGCCGAGCGACCGGAAAGCGGCGATTTGGTCCAATATCGAGAAGGAAATTCGGGAATACGAGCGGACTGCCAAAACGCGTCGGCGGCGTGCTTTGCTCTACCGGACGCTTGCGGCGGGAGCGGCAGTTGCGTGCGTGGCGGCAATCTTTGTGGAGGTCTACGAGGGGAAACGATCGCCATCGCCATCTCCACTGTTGGCACAAGACAACACCGTGGCAAGCGCAGGGAAACCGACAGTGGTCCTGGAGTTTTCAGGGAAGGATTCACTCTGGTCCGCGACACTGTCCCAGGTATCGCAAGACCAAAAGGAGTTTGACTCCGTCGTGCTGACATACCAGGGCAACCAGTCGCTGAACGGACAATCGGTCACATGCTCTGTGTTGGACAAAAGCGGCAAGGTGGTGGAGACGAACAGCGCCACGGTCCAAAGCGGTGTCGCCCGCATTGCCTTTCCGGCGCCCCTGCGCCCGGGTCAACAGGAGTTTGCCGCTGTGTCGGAGATCACGTACCCCGTGCGGATTCAATGGGCCGGCAGAACCGATACCATCGAACTGTCATACAAAGAGAGTTACACAACAAACCCCTGACAAAGATCCGTCAGGGGCCGTTGTTTTCCTAACTTACTCACTTATGAATTCGATTCGTCGTGCTTCGTGTAGCCAGCCAACAGGCGCAGAGTGTGGCGGAAGACCGGCAAGACCACCGGCAGACACTCGGCCACTGCCTTCGGGCTTCCCGGCAGATTGACGATGAGGGTCTGGCCACGGATTCCGACCACCTGCCTGGACAACATCGCAAACGGCGTGTGCTTCAGGCTCTCTTGCCGCATGGCTTCGGCCATGCCGGGCAATTCCTTGTCAATCACATCCCGGGTGGCTTCCGGCGTCACGTCGCGGGCGGCAATCCCCGTGCCCCCGGT
>CAZYAH010000404.1:0-2263 GCA_964645595.1 uncultured Alicyclobacillaceae bacterium
ATAGAGTTTCGCGTTGTTCATCAGAAACAGTAGCCACAGACCCAAAGCTACACCGGCATAGGTTGAAAAATTTCGAATTATGAACAGTGATAGCAAGACCAGGCCAAAAGATATCGCCCATAGGCTGTACGCTAATCGTCGCTTCATGTCGTCCCCCTTTTTCGAGCTCCGTGTGTCGCATTTGCGCGTGCCGTTCGAGCGGTACAGAAGTCGTAGAAACGCAAATTTCGGACTATTTTCGAGGTGCATTGCGGAATGTCCTTCACAAAGCTGAATGTACACGAAGGGCTGTCCCCTTACCCCACCGGACGGAGGCACTGGGGACAGCCCATGTGACATGAAGGCTGTGGGACTATGGAGACTCGGGGAACAGCCACTTTTCATTCACTTCAAAGTGAGCGTCCATGAGCACGCGGGCAAGATGTTCCAGAGGCGTTCGGGCGACCTCGCGGTACACGCGCCGCGTGTACAGATGCTTCGCGTTCGGCAGTTCGCGTTTTAGTTGCTGCCTCAGTCGCATGCCCGAATCATCAGCGTCAACCAGCACGTAGACCTCTTCCTCGTCCTGCAGATCCTGAATGAACGACTCCAGCTTCTCGTAGCTGAGCGTCCCAAACGTACAGAGAATGCGTACAGGCTCATCGAGGACGGATAAGACTCTATCCTTGTCCGTCTTCCCTTCCACAATGATGACTTTTTGTCGGCCTGTGCTGCTGCGGCGTTGCACACGCGGTCACCCTTTCCGTGTCGATGTTGTCCTGTTCCGCGTCGATACAATCCGTCAATCATTCCGTCGTACATTTTATCCGCCGTACGTTCTAGAGGTACGCAAAAAGGCAGAGGTCGGTCACAGCGTGTCCCCTCTGCCTTCTCAGTTTGAACCCTGCACTACGACTTGTAAACCGTCCGCCTCCCGTCAACTTCATCCGTTTTGTTCCGCCAACTGGAAGCTGTCTGCGTGCACTTGGTAATGCTCTTTCACAGCGGCGACGGCGTGGTGGACATCCCCGCTCGCCAATGCGTCGACAATTTTCTGGTGACGCAGAGGGACATCCGCCAGCGGTACCTCCAATTCCTGTACCGCGGTGAAACAAATCGCTCCGAGCAGCGGATCGAGCGTGTGATAGGTGGTCGAGAGCCGAGCGTGCCCTGCCAGGCTCACAATGTAACCGTGAAACTCAAGATCGGTTTCCACCAACGTCGCCAAGTCGGAGTTTCTGCAACACCACTCAATCTTTCCTACGACGCTCTGGAGAAACTCCAAGTGGCTGCTCTGCAACCTCGGGTGGGCCAACTCGACCGCAAACGCCTCCAACGTCGCTCGCAGCGTCAGCACCTCCCACGCGGTTTGGGGGTCGAGCGTCCGGACCTCAGCCCCGCGCCGCGGATGAATCACCAACAGCCCTTCTGACGCCAGTTGCTGAATCGCCTCTCGAACAGGACCGCGGCTGATGCCCAACTTCTCTGCGACAGCCTGTTCGACGACGCGGGCACCTGGCTTCAGATCGCCGCGTAGAATTGCCTTGCGCAAGGTACGGGCGGTATGCTCCGTCAGGCTCAATGCGTGCGGTCTTTCCAGCTTCACTGTCCTATCACACTCGACTCTCCAAATCTTGCGAAAGATCTGGCGACAAGGGGCAGAGACGAGAAGCAGAGGCGGACGCCCCTGCTTCTCCTTCCGCATAATTTCTTACTGCTTGTCGACCCAGATGTCTGCCAACGGATCTTCGAGCACCGGGTTGGTGTAGTAACCTTTGAGCCAGGGCTGGTGGATGTACACGCCAGTCGGGACGTAGAGCGGTACCCACGGCGCATCCGCCAGGATCTTGTTTTGGATTTCTTCGTACAGCTTGTAGCGTTCCGGACCCTCTTTCATGGTGGCCGCCTGGTTCAGCAACTTATCAATATCTGGGTTCTTGTAGTTCGCCCAGTTGTTGATTGGCGCCTGCTTGCTGTTCAAGAGCACATCCAGGAAGTCGTACGGATCCGGGAAGTCCGCGAACCAGCCGTACAGACCCATCGGTTCCTTGCCGGATTCCGCTTTGTCGAGGTAGTCGCTCTGTCCGACCAGGTGAATCGACACGTCGATGCCGATGGCTTTCAGGTCTGCCTGAATGGCCGGTGCCAGCGTGAGGAACGGCTCGCGGTTGCGGACGAGCATCTCCGTCTTGAAGCCGTTCGGATAACCGGCTTGCGCCAACAGCTTCTTGGCTTCATCCGGATTGTACTTGTAGTCAACGTCAGCCGGCAGCGAGTCTTCATG
>CAZYAH010000405.1:0-2256 GCA_964645595.1 uncultured Alicyclobacillaceae bacterium
GTCTTCAGTCGTGGTGTTCAAAAGAATTCAAAAGAAATCGTAGAAGAACGGTTGCTGCGCCGGGATGAGTCTTTCGAACGCTTGGATTTCCTCTTCTGTACCGGAGAGCAGATTGACTTCGTAGAGCTCCCGTGGGCGCCTGTATCCGAAGAGAGCGGTCGACAAACTGTTGATGTTCAGCCGTATCCCTCTCTCCGCAAACGCCGGCGCCTCGGCCTGTTCAAGGATGGAAACCTCTCCATCGCCCAACAACACCGTCTTGTTGTTCCACGGGGCAAAGGAGTCCACAACGTGAAGGACGACACTGTCTTCGACATTTGTCCAGTTAAAGGGGTATTGTTTTAAAAACAATTCGACATCGACGATTCGAACCATGAAATACGGCGTGAGTTCGGCCTTGACCCGGGGCTCCTGCAGTGCGAACAGCAGCGGCTCGCGTTCGTGGGTGGTGATCTCCAGCTCCTTGATCATCGAATCGTGCTGGCAGATAAAATTCCACAATCCACTTCTGGCTTCACCGTTCAACGCGACAAACTCTTCCACCGTCATCTTCGAGTCCTTGACCTCGTAGAGTATGTATCCTTGCGGCTCGTGTTGTTCGTCGTAGTAAACGGCTGCGTAAAGGTCCTGGTACACCGCATTGAACCACCATGTCTCATCCCGGACGAGCATCCCGAAGAACTGCTCGGCAAACCGCTCATACACCTTTTCCACGTCACCGTTATGGGACTCTTTGGTGAAGCGGCGGATATGACCTGGTACGTACCCGTGCATGACCAAGTCTGCTTTCGACAGCGAGCACTTCAGGCGGTTTGAGAAAAGCTCCCATCCGTACTTCCGGTAAAAAGCCACGGAAAAGGGGTGCAACATCGAGACGGCGTATCCGTTCTCTTTCATGTGCTTTAGGGCGTGCGCCAGCAGTTCTTTCACGTGTCCCTTTCTTCGGTATTCTGGATACGTCGCTACGCCCGCGACGCCGCCCATTTTGATTCGGACAGCGCCCATGTAGATTTCGAATCGAATCAAATGAAGTTTGGACGCAAGGTTTTGCCCGTCCAGTATTCCGAATATCTGATGGCGCCTTTTCAGATTTTCAAGCCGCTGTTCAATTTGCTCTTCCGGCACTTTGTACTGGAATGCATACTCTGACAGCCGTATGGCATCCCGGAATTGATCCTCGCGCAGTTGAACGATCCTCACGTCAATTCCTCCATTCTGTACTCAGTACTTCGACCCGGCGTCAGGAAATGCCTTCCTGCTACACAAGACTCCTGCGCAATCTTTACGAAATCTTAAGGGAACTGACAAACGGATTCTAATATTCTTAGCTATCGTGAGAGACAAAGAGGTTTTCCCCAACAAGTTTTGACGCTGGTGCATCTCCCGAACTGCAATCTAAGTCTCAGTGCACGATGTCTTCGTTCGCTTCTCGCATGCTCGTTGTCCCACGCCTCATGTACGGCTTGAATCCAAAGACGATTTGGCCTCGTTTCAGAGACAAAGATCCCCGTGGCATATGCAATGACGGGGGTGGACAGGAGGAGCCGGTGAAATGACACGCACATCGAAGATCCTGGGTCACAGGGGTTGGAGCGCAAGTTACCCGGAGAACACGCGCCTGGCAATGCAAAAGGCGCTCGAATTCGGCGCGGACGGGCTCGAGTTTGACGTGCAGTTGAGTGCGGACGGTGTCCCGGTCGTCATCCACGACTCGACGGTGGACAGAACAACCGACGGCACGGGAGCGGTTGCAGAGCTGTCGTACGCCGAACTGTCCCGGTTGAACGCGGCGGCGCGGTGGCCATTTATGGCGAAACAGGCAATTCCAACGTTGCAACAGGTTCTCGACGACGCGCTTCGCTTGTCGCCGGGCGGTTTGTACAACGTCGAACTGAAAGTTTACAACGAAAACTGGCGCCATCTCGTCGACCGAGTGGTGTCCGTGGTGGCCAGCCATCCACTTCGCAACAACGTGCTCTTCTCGTCGTTTCACCACAAGTCCTTGAAGTACCTCAAAAGCATTTATCCGCAAGCGCAAATCGGTCTACTCTACGCAAGGACAATCGCGCCGCCTTGGTATGCGGCCAAATTGCTGAACGGGTACTCCGTCAACCTAAAGCACAGCTTGATTCGCGAACATGTGGTCACTCGCTGCCATCAGCGGGGGGTCAAGGTCGCAGTGTGGACGGTGGACCATCCACTGGAGCTGGAGCGCATGTTCCAGTGCGGGGTGGATATTGTCATCTCGAACGAGAT
>CAZYAH010000406.1:0-2253 GCA_964645595.1 uncultured Alicyclobacillaceae bacterium
TGCAGAAGAAGGAAGTGGCCACGGACGGCTACAACGCCATTCAGCTCGGCTTTGCGGACAAGAAGCCGAGTCGCGCCACGAAAGCTGAACAAGGACACGCTCAAAAGGCAAACACTGCTGCAAAACGCTATGTGCGCGAATTGAGGGACGTGGCGCTCGACCAATACGAGGTTGGACAGCAGTTGGGAGCCGATGTGTTTGAAGTCGGCGAATTGGTCGACGTCATCGGCACGTCCAAAGGAAAGGGTTACGCTGGTCCTATCAAACGCCACAATCAAGCGCGCGGGCCGATGGCTCACGGTTCGAAATATCACCGCGGCGTTGGTTCGTTGGGTTCCATTGCTCCGAACCGCGTCTTCAAGGGTCAAACGATGGCGGGACGCATGGGTGGCGAGCGCACGACGGTCCAGAACCTGCAGGTAGTTCGCGTTGATGCGGAACGCAACCTGTTGCTGGTCAAGGGCGCGGTTCCTGGCCCGAAATTGTCCTTCGTCACCATCCGTTCTGCAGTGAAGGCAAAGCAGAAGTAATTTAGGTTGAGAGAAAGGAGGCAGACGGATGCCGAAAGTAGCTGTTTTCAATATGAACGCTGAACAAGTTGGTGAAATTGAGCTCGATGAACGTGTGTTTGGCGCCCCGGTGCGTCCGGACCTGATGCACGAGGTCGTCACCATGTACCTTGCTGGTCAGCGTCATGGCACGCACAAAGTGAAAGGTCGTTCCGAAGTAAGTGGCGGTGGCCGCAAACCTTGGCGTCAGAAAGGTACGGGTCGCGCTCGTCAGGGCAGCATCCGCGCTCCGCAGTGGACCGGCGGTGGTACCGTGTTTGGACCGACTCCGCGGAGCTACAAATACAAAGTTCCGAAGAAGGTTCGCCGCCTGGCGCTGTACAGTGCGTTGTCGTCCAAGGTGGACGCCGGAACCTTGATTGTTCTGGACAACCTCACCTTCCCGGAAATCAAGACGAAGCAAGTGGTGGCACTGCTCAACAAGTTCAACCTGAAGAAGGCTCTGATTGTTGACGCAGAAAAGCAGGAAAACGCCCTGCTGTCGGCACGCAACCTGCCGAACGTCAAGTACACGGACGCGAACGGCGTGAATGTGTACGACTTGCTCCGCCATGACCACCTGGTGCTCACCACCGCGGCGATTCAAAAGGTACAGGAGGTGTTCGCGTAATGGATCCGCGTGACCTCATCAAACGGCCGATTATCACGGAACGCTCGACGGAATTGATGGAGCAAGGCAAGTACGTCTTTGAAGTTGACAAACGCGCCAACAAGACGGAAATCCGCCAGGCAGTGGAAAAGCTGTTTGGCGTCAAGGTAGCCGAGGTCAACACGATGCGCGTACCGGGCAAACGGAAGCGCGTAGGACGCTATGTCGGCTATACGTCGGAGCGCAAGAAAGCCATCGTGAAGTTGACTCCGGATTCCAAGCCGATTGAAATCTTCAACTCGTAAGCTGAACGGAAACTTCGACTCAGAAGGAGGTCGTATCGGTGGGGATCAAAAAGTACCGCCCAACCTCTCCTGGTCGGCGATTCATGTCTGTATCGACCTTCGAAGAGATCACGACAGACAAGCCTGAGAAATCGCTGTTGGCTCCGCTCCACAAACGGGCTGGACGCAACAACCAGGGTAAGATCACGGTTCGTCACCACGGTGGCGGCCACAAACGGCAGTATCGCATCATTGACTTCAAACGTAACAAAGACGGCATTCCGGCTAAGGTCGCTACGATTGAGTACGATCCGAACCGTACCGCACGCATCGCCTTGCTGCACTACGCGGACGGTGAAAAACGCTACATCATCGCTCCGCTCGGCCTTCGCGTCGGCGACACGGTGATTTCTGGTGAAACCGCGGACATCCGCGTGGGGAATGCGTTGCCGTTGGCGAACATTCCGGTTGGTACCACGATTCACAACATTGAGCTGAAGCCTGGCAAAGGCGGTCAGTTGGCGCGTGCCGCAGGCGCGTCTGCTCAGCTGATGGCGAAGGAAGGCAACTACGCGAACATTCGCCTGTCTTCTGGCGAAATGCGCCTGGTGCGCCTCGAGTGCCGCGCGACCATTGGTCAGGTCGGGAACCTCGACCACGAAAACATCAACATCGGTAAGGCTGGCCGCTCCCGTTGGTTGGGACGCCGTCCGACTGTTCGCGGTGTCGTCATGAACCCGGTTGACCACCCGCACGGCGGTGGTGAAGGTCGAGCTCCGGTCGGTCGCAAGTCGCCGATGTCGCCTTGGGG
>CAZYAH010000407.1:0-2250 GCA_964645595.1 uncultured Alicyclobacillaceae bacterium
TACCGCTGGCTCGCCGTCCGATTCGGAAACCAGTTTCGCGAAGGTCCCGCGTTAGTAAAGTGCAACGGCTGCGCCGACAGCTCAGAGCCGAAGCACGGCAACTTGGCATCCCCGAGTCCGAGTACCTGTCCTTGATTCTCCACTTGTCGAAGGCAATCCGAAGTAACCTCCCGGCAGTTGGCAAAACCGAAGTCCGCTCGGTGGCGAAATGGATAACACACCCCATGTTCCCCCTGCTCATGCAGTGGCTCTTCCAGACTGCCATGAATACGTTTGACGCCGACAAGGAGGCGGCTGGTCCGGAACTTGAGGCGGGCTCCGCAGACTCTAATCCCCAAGATCCGGCCCTGGCCCCGCGACACCCTGGCCAACAGCCCGCAGCCCCGAGCATGCGGCCAAACCAGATGCCACCGCCGCCCAACCATGCCGGCAGTGGAACGGGTACGCCACCCACGCCAAACTCTGCCGTACCCTGGTATTTCGGATGAACCTCCGCTTGGAAATGACTACAGCGGTATCATCTGCACGCCAAAGCGCCGGATCCGCAACTCCACGTCCACGTGGACGTCGGCTGTCCGCAGACGCTCAGCCCAAGGGTACTGAATGAACTGCTGGTGCGTAGCAAACTGGTTGCGGGCGTGATTTGCAATTGGGATCACATCTGCGCCATCGTCGTGAAACAACCTGGTCAACAGTGTAGTAAACTCCTGTGACATCTCTTCCTGGAGAGCCTTTTCCAGCTTCTTGCGATTCTCTGGAACGCTGTAGTCCGCACCGCTTTCCACGTTGAGCAAATCCGCCTCGAGCGGTACCTTGACGCGCACCTGCATCGGATTCGCCAGATTGATGGCGTAGTTCGGCGCACGCTCCTTGCGGATCGAAAGTCCGACATAGCGCCCCGGATGAATGGGATCCTTGAAATCCAGCTCTGTGTCGCGCAGTCGGCCTTGGAGAAACTTCAGTTCAATCGATTCGCGGCCAGACAGCTCGCCCACGGCCCTGTCTCCGCGCAACACAATCGCGCCCATCCACTCCACTGGATCGCCACCGGAACGCGGAACTTTTCCAGGAGAAAAGACGTCGCCGCCGGTGCCGGTGACCTCCGCTTTGCCCTTTGGGTCCTCTTCGACATTGTGGTTCACGGAAAACAGCGGCAATACGCCGCCTGCCCCGTGACTTTCCACTATTCTGGACAGATCCTGCAGATAGACAACCGGAATGAGTCCGGTTCGCTCTCCGTTCAGCGCCACGCTTTCAAACATTCGGCTCGCGTTCTTGTCCAGCATCGGTTTTTCCGCAGCCAGTACTTCCTTCGCTGTGCCGTCTGCCACGCCAACGAAGATGGTTGGACGAAACTCGCGGAAGCGCACCATCGCTTGCATGACGGGCTCAAGGCCCTGTTCAACCAGCTTCCGCCCGAAGACAATGTGGCTCAAATGCGTCAAGTTGACTTGCCTCTCGACACTGGAGTTGGCAATCAGCAGCGCTTCCGTGAGGCTGTGGGCACGGTATGTGATAGGCTGCTTGCCCGCCAGCGGAGTATCGGCAGAGCTGCTGCCGCCGCTGCCGCCAGACGGGTTTTGCGGCAAGGCGAAGCGAAAGGTGCAGTCCACCATGCCGTTCGGCGCCTCATCGATACCGAGGGCGGTCACAAACGCTTGTGACTCAAGTTCCTGGCGGTCGTAACAGCCGGTTGTCACGGTTAATGACAGCACGAGTGCCGAGACGACAGGCAACGTGCGTCGAAGGTGTATAAATGGAACGCGTCTGGTCATCGAATTCACCCACCACGCTTAGCCTTCTCCAGACCGGCGTTGGTTCATGCGAATTCGTCGGAAATACAGATCCTGTGGACAATCATTGCGTGGTAGTATGATAGCAAGACCAGGAAGGGAGAGACAGACCGTGGTACCGCAAGTTGAGCGTTTGCGCATCAACTTCAAAACACTCGAGGAATTCCGGAAGTTTAGGGAGCACGGGCTGGAAGAACTTTCGATGTACGAAGATCTGCAGGCCAACATCATCGAGAACGACGCGAGT
Organism: uncultured Alicyclobacillaceae bacterium; assembly: GCA_964645595.1. Classification (GTDB taxonomy): domain Bacteria; phylum Bacillota; class Bacilli; order Alicyclobacillales; family Alicyclobacillaceae; genus Alicyclobacillus_A. The sequence continues at coordinate 2,041 of CAZYAH010000407.1, forward strand.
TCACCCTTTTACGGCATCTACGACGACGGCAAACTCGTTGCCCGCATGAGCCTGTACCCCATTCCGGCGAAATACGACCGCTACTTCACGCCGCCCCGCGACTATCTGGAACTGTGGAAGCTGGAAGTCCTCCCGGGCTACAAGGGACGCGGGTACGGCAGAGCGCTGGTGGAACACGCGAAGTCGTTCGGGTTGCCCATCAAGACGAAC
>CAZYAH010000408.1:0-2218 GCA_964645595.1 uncultured Alicyclobacillaceae bacterium
GCGCAAGGCCGTCGACATTGTCGACGTCATCTCGGACTACGTGCCACTTCGGCGCACCGGGCGTTCCTACGTAGGGCTGTGTCCATTCCACAGTGAAAAGACTCCATCATTTTCCGTGTCACCGGATCGACAACTGTACCACTGCTTTGGATGTGGGGCGGGTGGCACTGTCATTCGTTTTGTGATGGAAATCGATGGATTGTCGTTTGCGGAGGCTGTGGCAAAACTCGCCGACAGGGCAGGCCTCACAATGCCCGTGCCTGTTGGGACACAACCGGACAACAGCCGACCAAGCGAAGGTCTCCAGCAAATGTTGGAAGCACTTCAGCTTGCCGCGAAATATTATAACTACATTCTAATGAATTCGGCAGCCGGTGTGCAAGCCCTAACGTATTTGGAAAACCGAGGAATATCCCGGCAGACGATGGTTGATTTTCAACTCGGTTCGGCCCCGGATGTGGAAGACGCCTTGGTCCGGTTTCTCAGGAAACGGGGTTTCGACGCGAAAACGGTGGTCGAAGCGGGATTGGGAATTGCCTTGGATGGGAAAGTGGTGGACAGATTTCGCCGGCGGTTGATGGTGCCGATTTGTAACGAGCAGGGCAAAGTGGTTGCGTTCGGGGGGCGAACCCTGGTCGAAGGTGGCAAGCCCAAATACCTCAATTCCCCGGAGACAGCGCTCTTTCGGAAAAGCAATGTCCTGTACAATTTGCATCTCGCCAAACAAGACATCCGGAAATCCCGCTCTGTTGTGTTGATGGAAGGTTACATGGATGTGCTGGCAGCGTGGCAAGCAGGAGTGCACAATGTCGTGGGCACGATGGGAACCGCGCTGACCGAAGAACATGTCCAGCGCCTGAAGCGGTACGCCGACCGCTTGATTCTGGCCTTTGACGGCGACGCCGCGGGGGTCAATGCAGCCAAGCGCGCCATGGACATCGCTGGCAAGTACCGGTTTCAGATCCGCGTGGCTGAGTTTCCGGAAGGACAGGACCCGGACGATTTTATTCGCAGTCACGGGGCGAGCGCGTTTGTACGACAGGTACAACAGCAGGCGGTAACGGAAGTCGAGTTTCTGCTCAGTGACCTTCGCCGTCATGCCAAGCTGGACAGTCTGGCGGGACAAACGGATTTCCTGCGCAGTGCGCTTGCCATACTTGGCACGCGCGGTACGCCCATCGAACAGGATGCGGAAGTCCGGAGACTTGCGCAGGAATTTCATGTATCCGTCGATGCTTTGAAGGAAGAATTGCGCTTGATCTCGAAACATCATCCAAGACCGGGGGAAATGGAGCGTCGCACGGACCAAGGGGCTTATCGGCCAGAGGCGACGTTGCTCCCCAAGGATGTGGCAGCGAGCAACAAGGTGCTGCAGGCGTTGCTGACAAACGCAGAAGCCTTCGGCTGGCTGATTGAACGAGGCGTGGATGAGTTGGCGCTGCCAGAACAAACTGCGCTTTTGGCACACCTGTATCACTTTCGCAGCGAACACCCGGATGGAAGTGCTGCCGCTTTTGTAGATAGTTTAGAAGATCCCCAGTTGGCAAGGCTGGCTTCGTCGTTGCTCATGGATGACCCTCCCGAGTTCAGCGCCGACGTGATTGACGATTGCTTGCGGACGATTCGACTGGACGGGTTGCAACGGCAGTTGAACGATGCGTTGCAACAACTTGTTCTCGCGCAGGTCGACGGTCGCGACGATGTAGACCTGCTGAGACAGAAGGTCGAACGTCTGAAATCGGAACTCGCGGCGTTTCAACGGTCTCCATGACGAGGCTGGTTGCTCACGGGGTAAAGGAGGCGGGGAAGGAATGAAAGAGACAAAACAAGAAGCCCGCGATGAAGAACGTGGACTCACCCTTCAAGAAACCAAGGATGCACTGATTGAACTCGGCAAAAAGCGGGGTACGTTGACGTACAACGAAGTTGTGAACCGACTCGCGCCGTTCGACCTGGATCCAGACCAACTGGATGAGTTTTTCGACGCGGTGTCCGAGGCGGGAATCGAAGTCGTAAATCAGCACGACGACGAAGAGGATGGCCTTGAACTGGGCGATGAGGAGCACGAGCCCGAACTGGATGGGGAGGACATCGAAGACGAGCGTTTCGATCTCAATGATCTCTCGATGCCTCCCGGTGTAAAGATCAGCGACCCTGTTCGCATGTACCTGAAGGAAATCGGGCGTGTTCCGCTGTTGTCCGCTGCGGAAGAAATTGA
>CAZYAH010000409.1:0-2212 GCA_964645595.1 uncultured Alicyclobacillaceae bacterium
GAGCGCGTCTGGTGTCACATTCTTGCGGCGGCGGGACTGATCAAACGAGTCCAGGTAGCCCGAGAGAAACAGGCGCTCTGCAAGAAGGATGCAAAGTGCCGTCAACGCGGCGGTGAACAGCAGCGTGAGTCCCCAGAACAGCAGTCGCCCTTGCCACGTAGGCACCGTCAGCGCGTTGATTTCCCACAGGCTTGGCGGGAATACGGCGCTGATCTTTGTGACGTATCCGTTCGGGCCGGTGAGGAGGTTTCGCGCCGTGGCCGCGTTGGTCCACGCTTGCCCCACCCCGTTCCGCCAGAAAACCTGAAACACCACGTACATGGCCAGTCCCAAAATGCCTCCGAGGTAACGCAGCTTGTCCTGCATCCCGCGAATATTGGTTACGCGCATGAACACGGTCATCAAGATAAATGCAAACATCAGCGGGATGACGGGTACGAGCACAAGCATCAGGATCAGGTTGAGCCAGACAATGACACTGCCTTGGTGAATCCCGTACACCAGGAAGGCCGGCCCTGCAAACATCGCGGTGGTCGCCAACTCTGTCCGCCACAGCGACACAAACCTCGCGGATACGAGTACCCAGGGAGCGATGGGATACACCAAAAATGACTCGATGTCCCGGGCCAGGTACATGGTTGTGGCGACAAAGACGATGCCGAACACGAACGCGAGAATCTGCGCCATGACGATGGCCGAGGCAATCACCGCCGCCTCCGCGTGAATCGATTCCAGCACGGCGTACAGGCTGTTGAACATCGAAAACAGGAAGGATTCGAACGGAAACAGCGCAATCAGCGAGATGACCAGGATGAGAACTCGCCCAGATTTCGAACGCTGCTTGGACTGCGTTCGGTACGAAGTCGACAGCTTGACCAGTGTCCAGTATGTACGAAGCTTCATGTTTCTGACCTCACTGTTCTGTGAGTTCCAGGAACACGTCCTCGAGGCTGGTCTCTCCGGTCTCTCCCAACGTGTCCTTGAGGTGCTCCAGCGTGCCGCAAGCCAGCAGCTGGCCTTTGCGGATGATGGCGACCCGGTCGCACAGGCGCTCCGCGACTTCGAGCACATGCGTGGAGAAAAAGACCGTGTTCCCGGCGTTGCAGTGTTGCCGCATCTTCTCCTTGAGAACGTGCGCAGACTTGGGGTCCAGGCCGACCATCGGCTCGTCGAGGACCCAGATTTTCGGCTGGTGGATGAGCGCGCCGACAATCGCCATTTTCTGCTTCATCCCGCGCGAATAGCTGTCAATGCGGTCGTTAAACGCGTCGGTCAGTTCAAACGCCTCTAGGAGTTCGGGCAACCGGCGCGCCCTATCTTCTTCCGAAACCTGGTAGATGTCCGCGACAAATTGGATGTACTCGCGGCCGGTCAACCGCGGATGCGGCTCGGCGCCGTCCGGGACGTAGCCGATATTGCGCTTGGCCGCAAGCGGATTCGCCGCCATGTCAACGCCGTTTACGAGAATTCGGCCGGAATCCGGCCGCATGATGCCGACGAGCATTTTGATGGTAGTGGTTTTTCCTGCGCCGTTCGGGCCCAAAAAGCCAAAGATCTCTCCAGGCTCCACGCGCAGCGTGAGCCCGCGCACGGCAGGGGTATCCGACTTTCCGTACGACTTCACGACATTTTGAAACTCTATCATGCGTATCCTCCGCCATTAGTGCAGTTGAATGAGGCCGAGCCGGGAGGCCGCGAGCAGCGCCTGCGTCCGGTCGTAGACGCCGAGCTTGCCGAGGATGTGGCTGACGTGTACTTTCACCGTCTTTTCGGCAATCCCGAGGGCGGCGGCAATCTCCTTGTTCGACATGCCTTGCGCCAGCGCTTCCAGCACTTCCTGTTCCCGCTGCGTCAGCGGTTCGGCCAATCCGCCGGTTTGTTGAGCTGATGCGCGTCCTCCCGGGTCCACCGGGCCTTTGCCGGCTGCGGCCGACTGGGCTTCGCGCAAGGCCGAGAGGGCAGCAGGGTCCAGCACCGCGCGCCCCGCCGCGGCCTGGCGAATCGCGGTCATTAAATCCTCGGGGCTGACGTCCTTTTGCAGATAGCTGATGGCGCCCGCGTGAATCGCTCCGAGCATCCGATCACGCTCCTGGTACGACGTCAGCGCGATGAGTTGGATGTCCGGATGTTTCGCGGAGATCTGTCGAATCGCCGCGACCCCATCGAACTTTCCGGGCATGACCAAGTCCACGAGCATCACGTCCGGGTGTTC
>CAZYAH010000410.1:0-2204 GCA_964645595.1 uncultured Alicyclobacillaceae bacterium
GTTTTCGTCGTCGCCGGAGTGCGATGTGCGCGCCATGCGCCGCGCGGTCTGACGCATTGTCGATGCGGAACCGCGCGCTGCAGTCATGCCGTGCGCTGCACTCATGCGCCGTGCGCAGGCACAGGTATGTGCTGCGAGCGGATCGCGCACTGCATGCGATGACTTGGTGGTTTGCGCCTAGCGGCGCAAATCATGCTGAGGAGACGAATGAGCCCCTGCTTGGCAGGGGCTTTTTTGGTTGGTGAAACGGGTGCGAAATGACGAATACTGGATGAAGACGGCCATTCAGATTGCGGAACTCGGGCGCGGGCAAACCTCGCCCAATCCCCTGGTCGGCGCGCTTGTCGTCCGCGACGGAGAAATCGTCGGCCAGGGAGCTCATCTCCGAGCCGGAACGCCCCACGCGGAGGTACACGCGTTGCGCATGGCGGGGGAACAGGCCAAGGGCGCGACGGTTTACGTCACTCTCGAGCCGTGCAGTCACTTCGGCCGGACGCCGCCGTGTTGCGACACCTTGATTGCCGCTGGCGTGAAGCGGGTTGTGGTCGCGATGGAGGATCCCAACCCTGCTGTCAGCGGAAAGGGGTTTGAGAAGTTGCGGGCGGCAGGCATCGAGGTGACGCTCGGCGTCTGTGCCGACGAAGCAGCTCGCCAAAACGCGGAGTACCTGCACTGGCGGCGCACGGGGCGGCCGTTTGTAGTCTGGAAGGCGGCAGCCACGTTAGACGGCTACATCGCCACGCGCTCCGGCCACAGCCAGTACGTCACCGGCCGGACAGCCCGCGAAGAGGTCCACGATCTGCGCCGGCAGCTGTCGGCCATCGGCGTGGGTGTTGGGACCGTGCTGCAGGACAATCCGCGGTTGACCGCCCGCGCGGCTGTGGACGGCGGTGCGGACGGCATCAGACAACCGCTGCGCGTCGTCTTCGACTCGCATCTGCGCACGCCCACAAGCGCCAGACTGCTCAGGGAGCCGGGAGAGACGATTATCTACTGCACAGAGTCTAACTATGAAGACCGTGCTGACGAACGGATGGCGCTCGAGCAACTGACGAATGTCCGTGTTGTTCCAGTCGCCGCGGACGCAAACGGCAAAGTGTCGCTCCGAGCTGCGCTTTGCGACGTCGCCCAGCGGGGATACACGAGTCTGCTTGTGGAGGGCGGCTCCGGCATCGCGACGTCCCTGTTGTCCGACCGCCTGGTGGACAAGGTGGTGTACTACCTTTCGCCGAAACTGCTCGGCAGCGGCTTGCCCGTGTTGACGGGGCCAGTACCGGACACCATGGACGGCGCGATTGTGCTTCAAAACGTGTCCTATACACCCGTCGGCGAGGACCTTCGGGTGGAAGGGTACCCGGTGTATCCGGACGAGAAACGGGGGTGACCATGTGTTCACCGGATTAGTGGAAGAGGTCGGGGTGGTCCGTCGGATTGAGAGAGCGCGCGACAGCGCACACATCCGCATCGCCGCGGAGAAGATATTGGCGGACATTCAATTGGGAGACAGCATTGCCGTCAACGGGGCCTGCCTGACTGTGGTGTCCTACAGCAAGGGCGAATTTGTCGCAGACGCGGTGCCAGAGACTCTGCGCCGCACCGCGCTGGGCAGCCTGCAGCCGGGCGACCGGGTGAATCTGGAGCGCGCCCTCTCCCTTCACAGCCGACTGGGCGGGCATATCGTGTCCGGGCACGTGGATGGACTTGGCTACATTCGCGAACAGGGCAGCGAGGGCATTGCGTCGGTGTACACCATCGAGACGTCTCCTGACCTGATGCGGTACATCGTGGACAAGGGTTCCATTTGCGTGGACGGCGTCAGTCTCACGGTGATGGATACGCGCGACAACACATTCCGGGTGTCCATCATCCCGCACACGGGTCAACACACTTCCCTGTCGGACGCCCGGATTGGTCAGGCAGTCAACCTGGAGTGCGACATCATTGCCAAGTACGTCGAAAAAATGGTGGCAAGCCTGGCGGGGGGAATACGCGGCAAACAAGGGGATTCCGCCATAAACCTCGACTTTTTGCGGAACCACGGGTTTGCCTGACGAATCGGGGCCCGCACGCGGGGCGGAGAAAGAGGGGACGGTACGTGTTTAACAGCATCGAGGAAGCCATTCTGGATTTAAAGCAAGGCAAGGTCGTCATTGTAGTTGACGACGAGGATCGGGAGAACGAGGGCGATTTTCTGGCCCTTGGCT
>CAZYAH010000411.1:0-2196 GCA_964645595.1 uncultured Alicyclobacillaceae bacterium
GAATCGGCGCTGGCGGCCCTGAAGACGGTGGAACTGGAGGACTTCGTCGACGAGAACCCGTTTGACCTCAGCTACGCGCAGCGCAAACGCATCTGCATCGCGTCCATCCTTGCCATGCAGACGCCGGTTGTGGTCTTCGACGAGCCGACCATCTCCCAAGACGTCTACGGGCTCCGCATGATGGGGCGGATTGTCCAAGACCTCAAGGCGGCGGGTCGGACCGTGATTGCGATTGTCCACGACATGAACTTTGCCGCCGAGTACTTCGACCGGGTTGTGGTGATGGCGGAGGGCCAGGTAGTTGCAGACGGATTGCCGGAGGACGTTTTTGTGAACGAGGCGGCGCTGCGCCGCGCTCACGTCGACGCGCCGGCGATGGTGAAGCTGAGCCAGGCCACGGGGTTGAGCCAACCGTGTCTCACGGTGCCGTCGTTTGTGGAGCGGTATTTGGGGGAGAAGGGGCGATGACGGCCGGGGTGTAATGTACAAGCCGGGGGCCGGTACGTGCTCACGTGCTGTGAGGTCCGGTGCGTTCACCGGAATCATATCGTGTACACTCGCAACAAGAGCTTTCCCGAGGGAACATGGGGATTGGTTTCGGGGTTTGTGGAAAAAGGGGAAACGTTTGAGCAAGCTGCAATTCGCGAGGTCAGGGAAGAGACAGGATTACAAGTACGCGTTGCAAGGTACATTGGCTCGTTTGTGGGTTCACACAATCCAAAGCAGGTATACATATCCTACTTGTGCGCTCACAACTTCCGGGCCATAATTTCAAGTGCCATCTCAAGGTCGGTCGGCAATTTTTCACCCGTCAGCTCCTTTGCCGCGGCAACATGGTGCAGAAATTCCATCGTGCACTCCTTCATGAGGCTTGCCACGTATACAACTTCACAGCGGTTGGATATGGTCCCCTCGGTTCGCCAGCGCAGTATGGTTTGGAGTGAAGTTGCCAGCGCACCTGATCGATGATGTTGAAGATACCACTCTGCAGCTCGCCTTTTTGACGTAACTTCTCCACGCTGTTCAAGGGAATACAAGTGCCTTGCGAACCACAACGGAAACGACATGATTCCCTCGGGGCCCCAAGCTTCGGCGGCTGCCTCAGACTCTTCCCCGAAGGGACCAACTTTTTGACGGACTACCCGCTGCAATTGAGAAATTTGGATACTGAGATACTGTTCTGCCCAAGTATCAGGTACGGGCGGTAGCTCGGACCTTATATCTTCTCCGCTCAACAAGACCCCGTACCTCGTCAAACAAACAGTGTCAGGCAGAGACAACGGGTATCCCTGCATTTCGCGCCACTTCCCCCTGTAAACCCGAAGAGACCTCGGTTGTCCACTTGTCCCTTCACCCGCTGGGTTCATGGGTCCACCAGCCACGGAATGTGGAGCAATGTACATGTATAGCTGACATCCGTACGTTATCTGTGCAACTGCGTTCCATAATCTGAAGGACCGCTCAATCAGGTCGTCTGAAACTTCTGGTCTTTCGACCCAGACAATGACGTCCACATCGCTCCATGTTGGAGAAAAATCGCCTAAAGTAATGCCGCCGAAGAGATAGCATGACATGTGTTCGGGGATGTAAACCGCGAGTTCGTCCTTGAACGTACTTAACAGCGATATAAGTTCGGGGAATCGATTGGTGATTTGAGGCGGGTACAAGTACACCACTCCATTCACGGGTCCCTCAACCGTGGATGGAATTACTATATCAATAAGCCCAAGGATTTTGTATTTCAATAGAGTGGTCGTCAACGGGGTGTTGAACATACACTGTTGTGTCGCCATCCTCGCCAAGATGGTGATCGCTGCTCCGACTCAGCGAGTCAAGGGTGGCTTCTTTTTCGTTTCCTTGACTCGCTCGTCGGAATTCTTAACCTCTGAGGCATCATTCCGCGCGTGGAATCAAATTGAACTCCACTTCTTCGTGACGGGGCTAAGTAAGGTAAACGGTCTTCAAATGGTGCAGGTTCAAAAGCTGTTTTGCCCCATTGGCTGTGAATAGTTCTGCCATGTTGGTGTCTGTATCGACAGACTTCAATTGCCCAATCTTGTTTGGGTCATCACCCATATCGAAAACCACCATGTTTCCTGTCAGCTTTTTGCATAGATCCTTGAACGTTCTTGGCAGGGATGTAGGTGTCGAACGGTGCGGAACTGATTCAGCATCAAGCGCGTAGGGCGTGACATT
>CAZYAH010000412.1:0-2193 GCA_964645595.1 uncultured Alicyclobacillaceae bacterium
ATCCTGCAGATCTGGCCATGTACCAGTAGAACTTGTTCGCGGTGGCCTGGCCTGGGCTCACCACGTGGATGGCCGCATATGAACCGACAACGATGAAGAAGGTCAGTGCACAGGCAACACCAAACGGAAACCGTTGGCGTTCATTTAAGAGTTCCACGAATGGACCACCTCACCCGTATTTAACACGAGGACCCAGCCGACCACTGTTTGATCCTTGAGCCAGGCTGAGCCGCGCTCACGGCCCAAGAGCAGACCGACTTTTGCCATTACTTCAGCTTGAACAAGGTCTTGATGGACGACCGTACACGAGACCACATCAGACTCAACCGGAAGGCCGAGGTACGGGTCAACGATATGGTGCACGGTCTGCCCGTTGAACGTCCACTTTCGCCGATACGTACCACTGGTAGCCACTGTCATATCGGACACATCCAGTGTGAGCACATGCGCTCCGGCCGGATTGAACGGGTCGGCAATTCCCACGCACCACGGGCGGTCGCCATGCGTCCCGCAACAGACCATGTCGCCACCGGCGTTGAATAAAAATTGAGCGATTCCTTGGTGCCTGAGAATATCAGCCGCCTGTTGAACAATCCACCCTTTTGCAATGCCCCCTAAGTCGATTTTGTAGCCGGGTTGCAAGAACACCTCGCTCTTTGTCTCATGTACTTCAAACGGACAAACCAACGGTGTCAAGAATGGAACAGCATCCTTGGCGCTGGCGATTGCGTGGTCTCCAAGCCGATGGAAAGAGACATCGTACCCGATGCTTTCCAGAACGTGTCCCAAACACGGATTGAACAAGCCTTTCGTTTGTTCGAAGGACCGTTTGGCTAGTCTGAGAACCTCTGCGGTATCGGGATGCACAGGCACCCACTGTCCAGGAGCGGCATTGATCCGGCTGACGTCACTGTCTGACCGAAACCGGGACAGCAGAGCCTCCAGCTCTTCGACTCTGTCTCGGGCACGTTGCACTGTATTATCGAGATTTGTCGGTGTGGACAGGCTCTCCGGAACGACAATTTCAACTCGGGTGCCCATCGCTTGGAATGTCACATGCATGGTATCACTCACGATCCCGACGAAGTGGCATCCGGCTTTGATTGTTGGCTCAACCCTGCACTTCCAGATTTATCGTGATGATGCGCAACGTGGGCGCTCGATGGCTGCGGAGTGGATACGGAAACCGATGAATGATGAACATGACTCGTCTTGGAATGGGATTGGCTAGTCGTATTGGACGTCCGCGTGGAGGTTACCGATTCGTTCGAGACGGACCGTGTCAAACTGGCGATCCTCACTTGTTTGACTGCGTTTTGAAGCGCAGTCAATGTACGTTGGTCAATCGCTCCGGTTGGCGGCAGCTGGTGTTCGGCCTGAAAAGTTTTTACGGCCTCCTCAGTCACCGTGCCGTAATACTGGGTAATTGGGTAATGGTAATACCCCAACAGCGACAATTGTTGCTGGATAGTGCTCACCTGTGGGCCTCGGGACCCGATTTCATAAAGTATCTTCTCCGGACTCTTATTCCCATTCTCAGATGTACTTGTCGGCATAACGGATGGCTTAAGGAGAGATGACTTGGTCGAAGTTGAATGAATAGCTAGGGGCGTCTCCGCAATTTGATGCCAAATCGTGAACAGCGTTCCAAAGGCAATCACGGGCGTACTCCAAGAGAGCGTAGTCAGCCACAAGCGCAATTTACGTTCCCTGCGTTGCCGGGCAATTTGTTTTTCCTGGTCTCCACCCATGTGAATCAGCCTCCTCGTAAAACACGCTACATCTTGTACATCAAACGAAACTCAAATCCACATGGTTGCGAAAAAGCGGTACTGCGTCGAGAACGAGTACTGCATTTCTTGTTGCTTTACATATGGCTAGAGGAATCCATCGTCTCTCAAGGTGATTGAACACCCAATCCGTGGGTGTAAACGAGTGTACCTCCCAGATGTCCTGCGATAGTCACCATGACGACAGCGATGATGGAGCAGATGACGGCCAACACGGACGGCTTAATTCGCTGTGGGTTCTTCCAGAAGCGCCAGCCTTGCAACACCAGCCCCGCGGTGACAAAAATGCCCGTCATTTCTCCATAGTCCTTGTGTGTATGCAACATGTGTGCCGAAGTAGCAGGAACATGTTTGAGGTAGGAGCCGCTTATCGCACCGGCAACACCAGCCGCTCCGACTGCAA
>CAZYAH010000413.1:0-2181 GCA_964645595.1 uncultured Alicyclobacillaceae bacterium
CGGAACAACGGGAGGCGACCATTCGCTGGTTGCGCCAAATGGGGACTGTGAACGTCGTGTGCGACGAGCCTCAGGTGGGGAGTGGCACGATTCCGTTAGTGTCCGACGTCACGCACTCCCAATTTGTCATGTTTCGCTTGCACGGGCGCAACGCAGAGACATGGTATCAAAAGGGATTACAGTCATCCCAGCAGCGGTTTGACTACAAGTATTCCAGAGCCGAGTTGAGCGAGTTTCTCCCGCTCGTGACAGAATGGGCATCATCTGTGCCGGATGTGCACATTTTGATGAACAACAACCAGGGAGACTACGCTGTGACCAATGCGCTGGACTGGCTCGCTTTGCTCGGTCAGCCTGTGAAGGAACGGCCCCGCCTGGAAGACAGTACACAGCTTCAACTGTTTGAACTGGATTGAACGTTAGGAGGACATCATGAATCAAGGTTGGCCTGACTGGCTGTTCGCAGCGTTTGCGATAGGGGGCTGGGAGCTGTTTGATCTCATTGCGCGAAAATGGCACGTCCCTGGCGCGCGCTGGATTGGGGCAGCCATTGCGGCGGTGTGCCTCTTGATCATCGGCACGCGGTACGTACGCCGCTGGTGGTACCGCCGCAAGCACCCGGAACAGCCAGACCCAGATGAATGGAAGAACTATTAGGTTCGCAATACGGGGAGGGAGAAGCGGGTATGGGGAATGTACACGTTCAGCTTGACGACGGCATCGCCGTTCTCACGCTCGACAATCCGCCGTTAAACGTCCTGAGCACGGACATGGGGCAGAAAATTCTCGAAGCGGTGGAACGGATTGAACAGGATGCCTCCATCTACGCCGTCATTGTCACCGGAGCCGGCGACCGCGCCTTTATGGCAGGTGCGGACATCAAGGAATTTCCCAAGTTCATTGAAGACGGGAATGCAGAAGCCATGGCGCTGGCGTTCGACGAGGTCATGAATCGAATCCAAAGACTGCCAAAGCCGACCGTCGCCGCGCTCAACGGAATCACCCTCGGAGGAGGCTGTGAGCTGTCCCTCGCGTGTGACTTTCGGATTGCGGAACAGCAGGTGGTCATTGGACTGCCGGAAATCAAGCTCGGAGTGTTTCCGGGCGCTGGCGGCACGCAGCGACTGGCTCGCCTGGTAGGACCGTCTCGAGCCAAGGAACTGATTTTCACGGGAGAGCCTATTCCTGCAGAAGCGGCGCTGCAGATTGGACTTGTCAACCGGGTGGTGCCGACCGGCTCCGCGCTGTCTGCGGCGCGCGAATTTGTGCAGGTCTTTCGGGAGCGCAGCCTGGCCGCCATCGCGAGGGCAAAACAGGCTATCGACGGCGGCCTCGACTTGTCTCTGGAGGAAGGGATTCGCCTCGAAGCCAAGCTGTTCGGAGAGGTTTTCCGCACCGAGGACGCAAAGGAAGGGATTACGGCGTTCATTGAAAAGCGAGCGCCGCGTTTTGTCCACCGTTAAACCAATGTTTGCCAACAAGACCTGCGAGCGGATTCGCTGGAAATCCGCCGCAGGCTTTTTACTTATTTTTATTTACGACCTCTTTACGACGGCGCTCGGTCCCCCAGCCACGTCCCATCCGACCGCCGAACTGGCGCGTAGGCCTCCGGGTTCGGCAACCCAAGGTTCTTCGCGACTTCCGGGTGAATCAGTCCGACCAGTTGCTCAAGTCCGTCTACCAGGCGCGGCGACGGACGGCAGTAGAGTCCCTCGGCGAGGATGTACAGCCGCCCGTCCCGAATGGCTGCAAGCGACTCCCAACCTGGTCGACTCACGAGTTTCGGGAGTGGAACTTTGTGCTGCGCAACGCCGGTCCATACCGCCAGTACATAGTCCGGTTGCGCTGCCAAAACCCGGCTGCCGTCATCCTGGACCTGGGCGCCTGCCGCGTCCGCAAACACGTTGGCTGCGCCTGCGATATCGCTCAGTTCCGTAAGCCAGTTGTCGCGCGCGGGAGAAAATATCGGGCTTGGCCACCATTCCCAATAGAGGCGAGGTCGATGGGGCAATTTTGAGGTGGCTCTGCGGACCGTTTCAACCCGGTTCCGCAACCCCGAGACCACTTGGTCTACCGTCGCTTTGGGAACATAGGGGTAGAAGGCTTTGCCGACCGTTTCGATATCGGTGAAGATGTCTTCGAGCGTGCGGGGGGACAGCACAATCGCCTGCAACCCGGCGT
>CAZYAH010000414.1:0-2164 GCA_964645595.1 uncultured Alicyclobacillaceae bacterium
ACTTCACCCGTTTCCTTGTTTAAGAGGCGAACTTTCACACGAAGCGGTGCCGCATATGTAACGTCCCGCTCTTTGGACTCTTCGACGTCGTACTTGGGTTCACCGAGGCTGTAGTCGACAAACTCAAGCACCAAATTCCCCGTGAAGTCCTGGATTGGCGAGATGTCCGCGAACATTTCACGCAGTCCTTCGCGCAAGAACCACTCGTAGGACTTCTGCTGGATCTCAATCAGATTCGGAAGATCCAACACCTCGTGGATGCGGGAGTAGGAGCGCCGTTCGCGCCATCCGTACTTGACCATGTGTCCCTGCAAATGCGTCACCCCTCATGTGAAGTTGAAATGTATATACAATGAAACAAAAAAGAAATGAGGTCGCGAACAACCACATTTTCGATAATTTCCGTAATATTCACCTATCGCCAAATTCGACGATTGTTATTCATCCCTTCAATGCGAATGATTTTGCATTGAATTACTTTATCATAGCGCAATATGGATGTCAACAAAGGATTCTTGCTAATTATTGCAGTGAGGTGTCGCGCACGGAACAAAAAACGTGGTATCCAGACTCGCGGTCGACCAGCTCAACCTGGCCGAACAACTCCTCGAGCTTATCCTTGGCACTGGGAGCTCCGTGTTTCTTGTGAATCACAATCCACAATTTGCCCCCGGGCAACAGATGATCTCTTGCCTCTTGAAACAGCCGGTACACCACGGCCTTGCCGGCGCGGATAGGTGGATTGAGAAGAACCGCATCTGCCTTGAGGTCCGGAACTTCGGAAAAGCCGTCGCTCTGAATCACGCGTCGGCGAGAACCCAAAGCCATGGTGTTGCGGTAGGCCAAGTCCACCGCCCGCTGGTTGACGTCCAGCAGAACCCATTCGGTCTCCGGGTACACGGCGCCGAGACTCGCCGCGACCACGCCGTAACCACAACCAAGGTCCACCATCGTACCGCGATTCGGCAAGTCAACGGTTTCAATCAACAGCCTCGTCCCGAAATCAAGCCCACGTTTGGAGAATACGCCAGAATCGGTGGTAAGCCGGAGTTCCACGCCGCGGACTCGAACCGTAACCACAGTCGGACGGCTCTCGCTCGTCGGCGTGTGCGTGTAATAATGGCTGTCTTTCACAACGGACCACCTCTTTTCAGCCCCGCTCACAAGAATGGGCACCCTCCTAGCAGGGTGCCCACTTCCAACCCTTGAATTACTTGATTTCGACCGTTGCTCCAGCTTCTTCGAGCTTGGCCTTGATGCTTTCCGCTTCTTCCTTGGAGACTTTCTCCTTCAGCGGTTTCGGAGCGCCGTCGACCAACTCTTTCGCTTCCTTCAGGCCGAGGCCAGTGATTTCGCGCACAACCTTGATGACGTTGATCTTGGACGCACCGGCGTTCGCCAAGATGACGTCGAATTCGGTTTGCTCCGCAGCATCGTCGCCGCCGCCAGCAGCCGCGCCACCGACAATCGCGACCGGCGCTGCAGCGGTAACGCCGAATTCTTCTTCAATGGCCTTCACGAGTTCATTCAATTCGAGGACAGTCATGCCCTTAATGGTTTCCAGGATGCCTGCAACCTTTTCGTTTGCCAAATTAGACGCCTCCCAAATCGTAGATTTCGTAATTTAGCGCAGAATTACTCAGCCACAACGCCTTCCTGCTTCTCTGCCACCTGCTTGACAGCGTAAGCAAAGTTGCGGACTGGCGCTTGCAACACGGACAGCAACATCGACAGCAAACCTTCGCGCGACGGCAAGCTTGCCAGGCTCTCCACTTCCTTCGCCGAGACAACGCGTCCTTCGACAACGCCGCCTTTCAGCTCCAGAGCCTTGTGCTTCTTCGCGAAGTCATACAAAACTTTTGCCGGCGCAATTGGGTCTTCGAAGCCAAACGCGAGAGCGGACGGCCCAGTCAAGTACTGGTCAAGTCCTTCCACGTTGGCCTGCTCCGCTGCGCGGCGAGTCAAGGTGTTCTTGTACACGCGGTACTCGATACCCGCCTCGCGAAGCAGCTTGCGGAGTTCCGTGACTTCCGCCACGTTCAATCCGCGATAGTCGGTGACAATGGTGGACTTACTGCGAGCCAACTGATCTGCAATTTCTTGCACCAGCTGTTGTTTCTCCTCGCGAGCTCCCATGCCAGTGGATGCACCTCCTGCAACTGTG
>CAZYAH010000415.1:0-2162 GCA_964645595.1 uncultured Alicyclobacillaceae bacterium
ACAACTACATCGCGACGGGTCAGCAGGACAGCAAGTTTGGGTTTGACCTGCAGAGCGGACAAGCCCAAGAGGCGTTAGAAGTCGCGTCTGCACTCGGGAACGTGCGCTGTATCGGGCTGCATTGTCACATCGGATCGCAAATTTTTGATCCGTCGGGACACGTTGTCGCAGCGCGCCGCATGTGTGATTTGTACGCGACAGGCCTCGCCAAGGGCTTGCCGCTTCGCATCCTCAATCTCGGCGGAGGTTTTGGCATCCGCTATACGTCGACGGACCATCCGCTGCCCATCCAGGCATACTTGGAGCAGATGGTGCGCGCGGTGAAGGAGCAGTGCGCAAAGCACCAGGTGCCGCTGCCGCAGCTGTGGATTGAGCCGGGCCGGAGTATTGTCGGTCCGGCAGGTACAACGCTCTACCGGGTGGGAAGTCAGAAGGTGATTCCAGACGTCCGGAACTTCCTCGCCGTCGACGGCGGGATGACGGACAACCCGCGACTTGCGCTTTACGGAGCGGAATACGAGACAGCTTTGGCGAACCGGATGAACGACGTAGCTTGCCAGCTGTGGACGGTCGCAGGCAAGTGCTGTGAAAGTGGAGACATCGTGCTGCGCGACGTCCCGCTGCCCGAACCGCGACACGGCGACCTTCTCGCAGTGTTTGCGACTGGCGCCTACAACTTCTCGATGGTCAGTCACTACAACCGGATTCCGCACCCAGCTGTGGTGTTTGTGCGCGACGGCACAGCGCGGCTTGTGGTTCGGAGGGAAACCTGGGAAGATGTCGCGCGCCTTGACGTCCCGCTCGAACAAAACCGCTAGAGGTCAGCAGTACGGGGCCTGGCCGTAGACCACCAACTCTGGTCCATCTTCGGTGTCCACAACGTCGATGCGAATGTCTTCCACGAGGTGCGATATGTTTTTTGCGTAGACCAGCGTTATGCCATCCACGACGACAGAAGTGTCCGACGAAAACGCCATCTCAGCCAGAGATATCGAGAGCCCCTGGCGCCCGCAGCTCGGCGTGAATTGAATGCGGAATCGGGCGCCTGGCGACTCAGCCAACAGGTCGCGAAGCACGGCTTGTGCAGCCGGCGTGATGGTAGGCACCGTGCAGACACCTCCTCGTTGCAATATAGGGTTTATGGACTGCGTATTGCAGCCGCAGGGTCAAAGTGAGTGCAACAGCACTTCAGCCAACTGCCAGAGTCCGACGGCTACGAACGCGACGCCGCCGACTTTTTCGATACGCTCGCCGAGATAGCGCCGCAGCTGCTGTGCAAACGAGATGCCAATCCACGCTACGAGAAACGCTTGCACCGCAATCAGCGCGGCGGTGATGAGGACGGGAACTTGCACTAACGCCAACGAGAACCCGACGGCGAGCTCGTCGAGGCTCACAGACGCGGCGGCTGCCAGCAGCGCCCACCCGGACAGGGTTGCCACTTTTCCAGCCTCTTCATCGTCGTCTTCAAACCACAGCGTATAAATGCCAAGCGCAATCAGGAGTGCCGCCCCAACGCCGGACGCCCACAGGCCCATGAGTTGGCCCAGCCAGTGTCCGCCCGCCAGGCCGACGAGCGGCATCAATGCCTCAAACGCCGCGAAGACCAATGCCACTTTCCAGCGCACCGCTGTCCGGCCAAGTCCGATCCCCACGGACACCGCGAGCGTATCCAGGCCGAGGCTCAGCACCAGCGCCAGCAGCTTGACAACCGATATCAAAGAAGTCCTCCTCTTTGCGGTCCAGCCTACGTGGGCTTATCGCTATCTTGCAATATCCCTTCCAAATTCAATTTTGATTGTATCACACGCATTTGCGCCGCAGGCGTTCGGCGAAGCGTCCCGAGCCGACGGATGCTGCGTTACGCCAAACAGCCGCATTGTGCGCACCAGGGTTACAGGCGGTGCGAGACCGCCAGGAGCTGTACAGCGGGTGGTATAATGGACCTTGGTGAGGTCGGCACAACTACAGCCGGCCGGTTGGCATGGGAGAGGAGATGGGACAATGACTCCAATTCAAGAGAGTCTGTTGCAACTCATTACCGAGACATCCACGAATTTGCCGCCGGATGTCCGACGGGCAATCAAACGGGCGCAGCTCCAGGAAGAGTTCGGGTCCCGCGCGGCGCTGGCGTTGAATACCATCATCGACAACATCGTGTC
>CAZYAH010000416.1:0-2161 GCA_964645595.1 uncultured Alicyclobacillaceae bacterium
TTCAACATGGAAACCCCTCCAACGAGATCTATTCGCCTAAACGCACGGTGAGATAACGGAGGACGTTGTCCTCGATTCTCATCACGCGTTCCAGCTCGCGAGTCAAGTCCGTGTCTGCCGAGAACTGCATGAGCACGTAGTACGCTTCGCGGTAATGCTTGATCTCGTAGGCCAAACGACGTTTGCCCATTTCTTGCAGCTGATCAATCTGACCGCCGTGCTCGGTGACGAGGTTCTGGAATTTTTGGACCAGCTCCGCTGTCTTTTCCGGCTCGAGGTCCGGCTTCAACAGGTACATCGTTTCATACTGGCGCATGCGTGTCACCTCCTTTTGGACTGTGGCCCGGCAGGCTCCTGCCGAGCAAGGACAGGTGTCCTGGCACGTACAAGGTGCCAAGGCTATATATTAACACCTTGAGAGTGGAACCTCAAGCATTATACATTGAAACGGAAGTGCATAACATCTCCATCTTCTACCACGTAGTCCTTGCCTTCCAGCCGCAGCTTTCCTGCATCTCGCGCTGCCGCATAGGAACCGGCGGCAACCAAGTCTTCGTACGCAACAACCTCGGCGCGGATGAAACCTCTCTCGAAGTCCGAGTGAATCACGCCGGCAGCTTGCGGCGCCTTTGTTCCCCGGCGAATGGTCCACGCCCGGACCTCTTGCTCGCCCGCGGTGAAATAGGTGATGAGGCCGAGCAGCTTATACGACGAGCGAATCAGCTTGTCCAATCCGGACTCTGTCAGACCAAGCTCCTCCAGGAACGCCGTCCTGTCCGGTCCCTCGAGTTCCGCAATTTCGGCCTCCAACTGCGCGCAAACCACCACAACTTCGGCGTTTTCGGCGGCCGCTCGCTCTTTCACCTTGGCCACGTGCGGATTGTTGTCGGGATTCGAAATGTCGTCTTCGCCCACGTTCGCGGCGTACAGAATGGGTTTCGCCGTCAGTAAGGGCAGGTCGCGCAGCACTTCCCGTTCCTCGTCGGAAAGCTGCACAGTACGCGCCGGCTTACCCTCCTCGAACGCCTGAATCAGTCGGTTGAGCGCCTCAACTTCGATGGCGTACTTCTTCTCCCCTGACTTCATGTTTTTCTTGGCCTTTTCGATCCGCTTCTGGACCGATTCCAAGTCCGCCAGGATGAGTTCGAGGTCAATCGTCTCAATGTCCCGAATCGGATCCACATTTCCCGCCACGTGCGTGATGTCGCTGTTCTCGAAACAGCGCACAACGTGAACAATGGCGTCCACTTCGCGAATGTGCCCGAGGAACTTGTTCCCGAGTCCTTCGCCCTTGCTCGCCCCAGCCACCAGGCCGGCAATGTCTACGAATTCAAACGTCGTCGGGACAATCCGCCTCGGATTCACGATGCTGGCTAATCCCTGCAGTCGATGATCCGGCACCTCAACGACGCCCACATTCGGGTCTATTGTGCAAAACGGGTAGTTCGCGGCTTCGGCGCCTGCCCGCGTGATGGCATTGAAGAGTGTCGATTTGCCCACGTTCGGTAAGCCTACGATTCCTGCCTGCAGTGGCATCGGTACACCTCTTTCCAAACTGTCGCTTGCCCCATTATATTGAATGTCAAATGCCGAGACAATTACGCATGGCATGAAAACATGAGATTTTGCGAGTACGACCTGCTCACCGCCAGATAATTGGCTTGAACAGTCGGAAAACAAGGCCTTGCAGGTGTTGCGGTGATGGATAGAATTTATTGAGTATGGCAAACTAATCCCTGCAAGGAGGTGTTCAGTATGCTCCGCCGATTGATACGGAGATTGCGGTTGCGCAAGGTGCCGACGAAAGCTCTTGCAGCGGAGATCCTTGGAGAGCATGCGCCGTCCTGCAGATCATTACACTGTGCTTAATGAGGCACTTTGTGCGTAATCTAGAACTTATTCACTTATAAGATACAGAGCCCCGGATGACGGGGCTCTCGTGTTACATATCCTCTCTCAACGGCTCAATGTCCACTGCGCAGTCGTACTGCGCAGTTTGCTCACCCAGGTCCGCCTGGTACCGCTTGGTGAAGTGGTTGATGGTGATCCCTTGCCCCCACCATCCCTGTTCCAATTTGACCGTGTAGGGATGTCCTCCGGGTTTTATCCTGACCACCGCAGTGACTTCGGCCTGGTCATTCCAAACGCGCGCCTTCTGACC
>CAZYAH010000417.1:0-2148 GCA_964645595.1 uncultured Alicyclobacillaceae bacterium
CCGCACCCGCACCCGCACCCGCACCTGCACCTGTACCTGCACCGTTGCCCTCACCAGGCCAATCGTTCAACTGGAACAACCTGCCGCTGAATCAGTGGATCGAAGTTCCCGGCACCGACCCGAAGTCCGGCATCACTCCACTGTTACCCGCTGGATTTAAGGATTGGGGGCAAGGTCTGGCTGGATGGTTTTATGCGTGGGTCGGCGCAGCTTTCGACTATGCCACCGGTCGGTACTGGATTACCGGAGGCGGGCACAAGGACAGCTCGAACAACGCAATGTATGAGTTTGCGCTGGAACGCATGAAGTGGCGAGAGGCAATGACACCTTCCATCATTACTGCGGCTGATTTGCAGTACAGCAAAGATGCGTGGAATGCGGCTAATGCCGCGAATCCCAAATCCTTTCAGGCGTGGGTCGGGTTCAACCAAGGATACGATGCCGGGACCGATTGGAACAAGGATGGCAAGCCATCGGCGATGCACACCTATCGCACAAACGAATGGTGCCCGGAACTCGGTCGAGTTCTCAAGACTCGCGGCATCAGTTTGTGGAAGATTGACCCGGTAACGGGGCAGTATTCCAAGAGCGCCAAAAGGCTGGGCGTCGGCTCCGATAGTAGCGCGGTCTACGATCCTGTCACGAAGACGCTGTACGGATTTTTCCTCGAGCAGCTAAAGTATTCTCAATACCGCAAGTACGATGTGCTGGCGGACACTATTTCCGCCTCACTTTCACTTGGCCTTCAAACCCCGTGGCTGCTCCCGCTGATCGTTGGTCGCGACATATTCTGTTATCAGGATGGGATTGTCGCGGATCAGTTTCCGTCTGCGGTCCGGCTCAATCTCGACTCCGGCGTCATCACGAAAGTCGTTCTGGGCAATCCGCCGAAGCGCGGCCTTTCCTGGCCGAGCACCGGAGACTACTCGCCGCGCACAGGCTTGATTTACTCGATGCGCCGTGATGCGAGCTTCACGACGATCGATCCAAAGACAGGTCAGTGCGGGGCATACAGACCCGCCGGTATTCCGCCACCCAGTACACCGAATGCGCCATACAGCAAGTTCCGTATTTACGAGCGTGCGAATGGGACTTTTATGGTGCTGTTCCATGTTGTTGATGCAAACCTGCGGATCGTGAGGATTGCTTAGATGACGCTTCTCGATTCCTGCGTATTCTTTGGCGAGGTCGATGGCACGAACTTGATGGTGGACAAGTTGGGTATCACCACGCTTACCGATAACGCCACGGTTACCACTAACCCCGGCCCGACAAATATCCCGACTGCCGCGCAGTTCACGTCGGCGAACAGCGAATATATGTCGGCGCCTGACAGCGCTCAGCTTTCAGGAGCGGATGTTGATATCTTCTGGTTGGCTTGGGTATATCTGGATTCAAAGCCCGGTGCAGCCGACATGAAATTTCTGTCTAAGTTGGTCGGCCCGACCCAGCGAGAAGTTGAACTTGGGTGGCGTCGCACAACGGATCGCTTTGAGTTCACTGTAAGTGGTGACGGTGTGGCGCTGGTATCGGTAGAATCCACCGCGTTCGGAGCACCCTCGCTGGCGACGTGGTATTGCGTGATGGTCTATCACGACGCAACTGCCAACGAAATTAGCATTTCAGTGAATAATGGTGCGTTCCAAACACCTGTGGCGTATACCGCAGGGATTTTCAACAGCACGTCGGGTCTCAGGATCGGCGCTAGAGCAGTACCAAACAGCTTTTTTAACGGGCGCTGCGCGCAAGTGATCTACTGGAAGGGGCGCATTCCTGACGCCACTGAACGGACGCAAATGTATAACGCTGGCGACGGGCTTTCTTACGCGCAGATGCTGCTTGCCGATGGGTTCTTTGCGCGACTCTATTTCAACCAACAGATAGGAAGAGCGGGTGGCGGGCGTGCAAACTATAACCTCGGAGTTTAACTAATGGCCGCGCCTTATAATCCGCCCGTCAAGGGAGAGGACTTCATTTGCTACATCGCGCTAAATAGCGCGAGTGACCCCAAGTCTTTTCAGGTGAATCCCACAATTGCCGCTGGAGATTTTAAGGTTTCAAAAGACGACGGTGCGCTTGCGAATTTGACAACGCTTCCATCTGTGCTCCCTGCGGGGAGTGTCTGGGTGAAGATCACTCTATCGGCAA
>CAZYAH010000418.1:0-2143 GCA_964645595.1 uncultured Alicyclobacillaceae bacterium
GTACTTGAACAATCGACAGGCGAAGGGATTCAATACGTTCTCCGTCAACCTGGTCGAGCACCACTACTCGAAGCAGACGCCGGCGTGGCTCAACTTTTATGGTCACCCGCCTTTCAGCGTGCCGGGCGACTTTTCGACACCCAACGACAACTACTGGCAGATGATTGATTTCATTTTCCAGCAGGCATCGTTGCGCAACATGTTGGTCCTGGCTTTTCACTCCTACAACGGATTCGGCGGAGGAATCGAAGGGTGGTACCAGGAAATGACGTCGAACGGCGTGTCGAAGCTGTTTTCGTACGGCCGGTTTCTCGGAAATCGATACGCAGCTTTCAAGAACATTCTCTGGATGAGCGGTGGAGATTACGACGCTCCGAACAAGTCCTTACTGAAAGCCGTGGTCAATGGGATCAACAGCGTTGTCCCGAACTCGCTTCACTCACATCACGGGCACCGTGAAACGGACACGCTGGCCTATTGGTCCGGCGACCTTAACTGGTTCAAGGTCAACGCACTCTATGACCGCCTGGGCGATTCGGCGACGCTTGCGAACAATGCCTATAGCTCTCCGAACTGGAAGCCATTCTTCCGGATCGAGGACACATACGAACAGGCAGCCGTCTCCGACACGACCATCCGAATGCTCGCCTATGGTTCGGTCCTGCAGGGCGGGATGGGGGCGGTCTACGGCCATGTTGCGGTATGGCCGTTCGGTGGTCGTTTCCTGGTCTTCTCGCCGCTGACTTGGCGACAGGCAATGGACTCCGCTTGTGCACGCTCGATGGCGCACTTCGCGACACTCTTCACAGCGAGAAGCTGGACCCAGTTGATTCCTGACTACGGCACCCGAACGTTCATGACGAACGGCTGGGGCGCCGATCCCAATTTTAACTTTGCCGCGCTTGCCGCCGATCGTTCGTTCGGGATTGCTTATCTCAGCAGTGCGCCGAGCGGTCTGACAATCGATCTGGGCGAGCTTGCGGGCCCCGATGTGCGATGCCGCTGGTACGACCCGACCAATGCTGCGTATCAAGAAATCGGAACATTCCCGGCAAGCGGCTTGAGGGCGTTCAGCCCCGTTGAAGATAACGCCGGAGGCTTTAGCGATTGGGCTCTGTTGCTGGAGTCGATGACCTAGTTTCGACCGCGAGCGCCAACGTCGCTCAACAGCTTTCGGCAGTGGAAAGCTTCCGCGTATCCGCTGGCAGCCCTGCTCTCTACCCCGCGAAGGCGCATTACCGCATCGAGGTTCTCCGCCTTGAACCATGGCTTGCGGCGCTGTGAAGGAAACGCGCGCGTGATCAGCGAAATTTTTCGCGCGGCCAGCGCAGAGGACAGCGGCACGTACATGTTCGGTGTAACCAGATCCCCGTCGTATTTCGGAATCTCGTACTCCCAGATCATTTGATCTCGAAACGTCTGCCACGTGACGTGGCTGACCAGGCTGTGGTCCTGGTGCCGATCCAGTCCGTGGTGCGTGAACACCAGGTCCGGCTCGGTCACCTTCTTCATGCGTTCTAACTCCGTCTTGACTTCTGGCAAGTGCGCGGGCAGCAACCCATCTGGCAACGCGCAGATGCGCACTTCCCCGCGCGCCGAACCTTTGATCAACGCTTTTGCCGCGGCCGCAGCTTCAGTTCGGCGTGCGACAGTGGAAGTCAGCACCAGCAGGTGCACTTTGCACCGCGGATAACGCTTCTGGATCGCGAGGATGGTGCCGCCGCATCCGATTTCGATGTCGTCGCAGTGCGCTCCGATGCACAGCACCTCGAACGCCGACCTACTTTGGTTATCGAAACTCAGCGCCAGCAATGCGCCCCCGTCAAGACTTCCATAACATCCACGGACAATCTGCCTTTGCTTCCATTCGGTCCAGGGTGATCTTGTCCTTGAACGTGTCCATTGCGCGCCAGAACCCGAAGTGTCGGTAGATGGCTAAAAGGCGCTTGTCGATAAGACGCGCGAAGGGCTGCTCCACCAGTTCATCACCGTCCTCGATGTAGTCGAAGATCTCCTTCCGCAGAACAAAAAAGCCACCATTGATCAGAAACTCGCCTCGCTGCTGCGCGCCGATATGCGTTGCCCAGCCGTCATTCGTCGCCGCCACGTTATGGAAGCTATGCCAGTTGGTCACACCGGCGAA
>CAZYAH010000419.1:0-2142 GCA_964645595.1 uncultured Alicyclobacillaceae bacterium
TGGCACACCTGAGCGAGGAAAACAACCAGCCTGACCTCGCAGAGCTGACGGTGTCCTCGGTGCTCCGGGAAATCAAGGCGAGGTACGGGGAACAGGTCCGATTGCACCGGACTGCCAGGACGGTTGCGACTGCACTCCACCTACTCTAATGACAAGGTACTATGCTCCACGTCCTAACAGCATGTACGGTCCGCAATGAGGGACCGTCTTTTTTATTTATGCTGCGCACAACTTCATTCGTGATCAGGGCGGCCGCAGTCGATGTGTTGCCTGACCGCAGCTACTCTCGTATACAAATTTGCACGCTGGACAAACTGAATTGTGCCGCTCGAGCAAATGGTACATAAACGCACACGACAAATCGTGAAAATTGTCACAAAACATTGAACGCAGCCATGAACGAATTATGAACCTCTTCCGGAGTCTGTTGTTGAGCAGATTTTCGCCTCCCTATAATAGTCAGTAAACAGGGACACAGGGAACAGGTTGCACCAGGAAGGGTGAGGAGACATGGGGTTTTACAACGACTACAACGAGTACAAGCGGTTCAGGAAACCGGCCGAGATAGGGCGGTGGATTGCTGTGGTGGTCGTATCAGCCCTGGTTGGTTCCGCCGCTACCTTAGCCATGATCCCTGCACTCAGCAATCGAGGAGTCCTTCCGACAACCGCGACGACAGCAGCACCCGATGGCGAAGGAAAAGTCCAACCTGTGACGACCGCAGTCAACGTCACCGTGTCCAGCGGGATCACGGATGCGGTCAAGCGAGTTCAGCCCGCGGTGATGGGGGTTGTAAACTACGCCCAGGTCTCCGACTTCTTTTCACAAAACACAAAACTTGAGGCAACGGGCGTTGGTACCGGAGTCTTGTTCTATAAAGACAACAAGTTCGGTTATGCCGTCACCAACAACCATGTGGTGGAAGGCGCTGCCAAGGTGGAAATCGTTCTTGACTCGGGCAAGCACGTCACGGCATCCGTGGTGGGAACGGACGCCTACACCGACCTTGCCGTACTGAAAATACCGCTCGACGCTGTGAAAAATATCGAACCGGCTGTGTTTGCCAACTCAGATAACATCGAGGTCGGTGAACCGGCGATTGCGATTGGAACGCCGATGGGTCTGGATTTCGCAGATTCCGTCACAGCCGGGATTGTCAGTGCGAAGAAGCGGATCATGCCGGTAGAGGAGCCACAGACGCATCAAACTCTGGATTACCAGGCGGTCATTCAGACAGACGCAGCCATCAATCCAGGGAACAGCGGTGGGCCACTGGTGAACATCCACGGCGAGGTCATCGGCATCAACAGCAGTAAAATTGCCGCTCCGAATTTTGAAGGAATGGGGTTTGCCATTCCTTCGAATGAAGTGCGCACAATTTCCGAACAAATCATGCGCATGGGCCACGCCTTGCACCCGGCGCTCGGAATCCGCGGCAGCTCTTTGCAGACCTTGCGCGAGGTCTATTGGCCCGACGTGCCGGTCGACTACGGTGTTTGGGTACAGGCGGTTGTCTCCAAAGAGGCCCGGGACGGGGGTCTGAAGCCGGAAGACGTGATTGTCGCGATTGACGGTCACACCATCAAGACGATGGCAGATTTGCGGACCTGGCTGTTCCAGATGAAGCCCGGACAGACAGTCAAACTGCGCGTGTACCGTGGCCAGCAGCTGTTGACGTTGGACGTGAAGCTGGGACAAATGCAATCCATGAACACGACAAACATTCAGCCCAACCAGGAGAACCAGGACGGTACGGACCCATTCTCCATTCCGAACTTTTATTGAGCCATGCAAATCGTCGTCATTGCGGTCGGTAAGATAAAGGAAAAGTACTGGAAAGAGGCGCTTGCGGAATACGCAAAGCGCCTTTCCGGCTATGTGAAACTGGAGATGTACGAAGTGGCGGACGAGCCGACGCCAGAGCAACCGTCCGACGCCGAACGGAATCGCGTGCTGCAGGCGGAAGCGGATCGGATAAAGAAGCTGTTGCGCGAACGCGACGCCATCGTGGCGCTGGATATCGCGGGGAAGTCGTTCACATCCGAACAGTGGAGCGCGCAGTACGAGAAGCTCGCCCGCGGCGGGTACGGTCGCATTGTCTTCATCATCGGCGGCTCGCTTGGTCTGGCGCCGGACATTCTG
>CAZYAH010000420.1:0-2129 GCA_964645595.1 uncultured Alicyclobacillaceae bacterium
ATATATGTACGCCCGGACCTAGTAAGCAGTTGTCACCAATTCGAACTTCACAAACATCCAGGATGACACAATCGAAGTTCGCGTAGAAGTTTTCTCCAATGTGAATGTTGTACCCATAATCGCATCGAAAAGTCGGTTCTATGTATAAATGATCCCCAGTTGTACCGAAAAGTTCCCTGAGAAGTTCAGTGCGTCTGGTATACTCCGTTTCTAGCGTTTGATTGAACAATCTGGTTAGCCTTCGTGCCCTTTCTCGCTCTCTGACTAATTCTGGGTCAGCCGGATTGTATAGTTCGCCTTGCAACATTTTCTCTTTTTCTGTTTTCATGACTGTCCCCTCACCGCTCCCATATCCGTCATAGTTCATTCTAATTTTTGACAATGAATGTCTGTGACAATTGTAATGCATTCTCACCAAAAATGACGTGCCAATTGATGTGTCAATCAGCACGTCATTTTCAGATGCCGCTTATCTGGTTCGCACATTAAAGCGGGACCAGTTAGTTTTCCCCATTACAAACGCCGAAGCCTTAGTTACGCTTCGAGCGCATGGCCACAGCGAGTGCCCCAATAGATAGAACCGTTGCAATCACCGACAGGACAGTAGGCCAAATCGAGCTTGTGCTTGTGCTTGTGCCGGTGCTGGTATTGGTGGATGCCGCCGTCGGAGCGGTGGTCGGCGTTGTGGTTGGCGCGGTCGAAGAAGAAGCTGTCATAATATCCGTGATTGAGTGCGGAGTCTGCGAGTTTTCGTCACCAGTCCACTCCACGATAGATTTGTCCTGATAATACTGGTATGCGTCCCACGCAGCCTTTTCCGGTGTCTTCGGGTTTTGGGCTACAAAGGAAAACTCCTGAAATTGTCCTGGCGCAATGCCACCGGATTTCGCTGTCCACGTCACCGACGTGACCTTTCCGGACGCATCCTTCTGTTCGGTTACGGTCCATCCCGGAACGGCCTCGTAGCTTTCAAACGTGACGCCGTTCGGAATCTTGAGCACGATTTTCACGGTGGGGATGTCTTTTTCAGTTGGCACACGCATGGTGTACTTTTCCCACGCTCCGACGGTTGAAGTCTTTGGCCAAACCGTGACGTGTGCACTGGCGACCCCCACAAACGCCATCATGCAGGCAGTGAACGAAGCAAGTGTGGCTGTGACTTTGTTGAATTTACGATTCATCGCTACCCTCTCCTATTAAAATGTGATGACCAACCGAATCATAACCGCGACGAAGACGTCAGATTAACTACCCAAAGGAGCTATTTTTGTGTCAAGACGTTCACACGTTTGGAGAAACAAAAAAGCTCGTTTTGGAGCAGTTGTTGACGAGCGCAAGTAGATTAAGAAGATCCATTGTGGATGATAAAATTTGGTATAAGATTCTGCTTGATGGGGGGCTAAGCTGTGGGAACGGCGACCCTTGCGGAACTGTTGTTCAGAGCCAAGTAAAGTGCATTCTGGTGTCAGGTGAAGTGTCTTCTTTCTTCGTCAATAATCACTCTGTTGACGTCGGAACCTGCTGTTCTGTCCGTGTACAGTCCCTCTGTACGCAAAAGGGATTCGATGTCTTTTTCTGTATCTGGCACCGACATCTCCGCACCGTATACCTTGCGAATGTTACCCTGAGCATCAATCAGAAACTCAGCAGCGGTGTGAACATACTGGCTTGCATTTATTTGTTTTGCGTACACCCCGTACTGCTTCAGTGTCTCGTCTATCGCCTGCCGTGTGCCAGTAAGAAGCTCCCATCCAGTTTGAGCGACCCCAAATTCATTGCCGTAGCTCTGCAGTATAGAGCCAGTGTCATGGCTAGGATCCATGGTCACGGTGATAAACTCAACCTCGTTGCCAAAGATCCCCTTTTTCTTCAATTCATTTTGTAGTTGAACCATCTGGGATGTCACTACGGGGCAACTGGCGTTACATCGGGTATAGATAAACGCCACAAGCCTTACCTTGCCAGCCGAGTCGCCCAGGGACACGGCATTTCCATTCGAATTGACGAGGGAAAAGTTATACGCTTTCCCTTCCATCGGCAGGTCCTGCGCCGTCGCTCCTAAGTCGTGTAGAACAGCGCTTCCGCCGATGATACTGAAGATCACTGCAAAGATGGCTATTGTGGTCCAC
>CAZYAH010000421.1:0-2128 GCA_964645595.1 uncultured Alicyclobacillaceae bacterium
CCAAAACGGCAAAATCTCTCACTGGTTTTCACTAGTTCTACGAGAAGCGGCCGATTCCTACCCCGTTGCCGAAAAATCTGGCACAATCGCGCAACTCTTGTCGGAAAACGCGAAAGACCCGCCACCAGAGCGGGTCTTGTTGTCGAACTGATTCAGTTGTCGAATCGATTCAATGGTACGAATGGAATGTGCGTTTCTCTCAGGAATTGGAGGTCGATGGATATTGCAGTCTGGTCGCCAGTTGCCCAATGTCCGTGAACGGAGCCTGACAGGCGAAGTTCTGGCAGATATATACGGTCGTCTCGTCCGAAATCATCTGCAGCTCATGAGTAAACGGAGCCAATCGGGACAGCTTTGATGCCTGCGCGCTCGCAGGATCCGGGTCTTTGGCCAGCCACACGGCATTGGGCAGAAACATCTGGTGCAATTGCGCAACCGCCTGGCGAAAATCGGGATCTTCGGCAGTCCCGACGATGACGACTTCCTGCGTTTTTGCGTAGGCAAAGTCGACGGCGATCAGATAAAACGCATGCCCTGGCGGGTAGTAAGCCGCATCCGCCGCGAAAGCAGAGAGAAGTTCTTGCGCCTTGTCCCCGTAGTCGGTATTTCCCGTCAGGCGCTCCAGCCTCAACAAGTTGTACGCCGAAACCGAGTTCCCCGAGGGAATCGCGCCGTCGTAAACCTCTTTCGGGCGGACAATCAGCGTTTCGCCGTCGCTGCCGTAGAGAAAAAAGCCCCCTTGCTCCTTATCCCAGAACAGGTCCATCTGCCTGTCTTGCCAATTTACCGCTCGCTCCAGATACCGAACATCCAGGGTCGCTTCGTACAGTTCAACGCAGGCCCAGATGAGGAACGCGTAGTCGTCCACGTATCCGGGAATTGCCGCTTCCCCATCCCGGTAGCGCGCCAGCAACCGGCCGTCCTCACGCACGAGGTGTGTCTCGACAAAAGACAATGCGCGCACGGCAGCGTCGATGTATTCGCGCTCTGCAAACGCGCGGCCTGCCTTGGCCAACGCGACAACCATCAGTGCGTTCCACGCAGTCAGCACTTTGTCGTCGCGGTGCGGGCGCACGCGCTTTTCCCTGGCCTGGCGCAAGCGCTGGTTCCAGCGGCGCGCCTGTTCTCCGATTTCGTCCGATCCGGTGGCGATTCTATCCAATGTCTCCTCATCGCAGCCAATTAGGTTGGGGATGTTTTTGCCCTCAAAGTTGCCGCCCTCGACAAAGCGGTACCGCTTCTGGTACTCCCGCCCTTCCTCGACTCCGAGGACAGATTCCACCTCGTCCGGCGTCCAGGTGTAAAACTTCCCTTCGACTCCTTCTGAGTCGGCGTCCTCGGCGGACGCGAACGCCCCGTCACCGCATGAGAGGTCGCGCTGGACGTACTCGATGACTGCCTCGGCAATGGCGCGATAGCGCTTAAACCCCGTCACCTGATACGCTTCCGCGTACGCCATGGTGAGCAAGGCGTTGTCGTACAACATCTTTTCAAAGTGGGGGATCAGCCACTGTTCATCGGTGGAGTAGCGGGCGAACCCGTAACCAACGTGATCGAAAATCCCACCCTTGTACATGGCGTCCAATGTTTCCGTCACTGCCCGCAATACCGCGGTGTCCTTGTTCTTGCTGTACTGTCGGAGCAGGAACATCAACTGGTGCGGGGTCGGGAACTTGGGCGCTGAACCGAATCCGCCGAAATCCTCGTCAAAGGCGTCTAGAAGGTCTTGTACCGCCTGGTCCACGAGGGCCTGAGACACATCGCTTGCCCTGGATGCGCGGGTGCTCTTCTGGAGGGCAGAGACAATCGCGGCACTCGCGGACTCAACGCGCTCCCTATCCTCTACCCACTTGGAATACAGCTGCTGGCACAGTTCCAGAAATCCGATGCGACCGTATTTGGTCCGCTTGGGAAAATAGGTGCCGGCGAAAAACGGCTTCTGATCCGGCGTCAAAAATACGGTCAGCGGCCATCCGCCCTGGCCGGTCATGGCTTGGCAGACCGACATGTAAATGGCGTCGATGTCCGGGCGCTCTTCCCTATCCACCTTGATGCTGACAAAGTGCTGATTGAGATATTCCGCGACTTCTTCGTCCTCAAAGGACTCGTGGGCCATTACATGGCACCA
>CAZYAH010000422.1:0-2122 GCA_964645595.1 uncultured Alicyclobacillaceae bacterium
TCCCGAACCGTGAAACGCGGGTTGAGCGAACCGAACGGGTCCTGAAAGATAATCTGCATCTTTTTGCGCTGGCTGCGAAGTTCGCTCGCGGACATGGAGACGAGGTCCTTGCCCTCGAACAAAATTTTTCCCGCCGTGGCGTTATGAAGTCGAAGCATCACGCGAGCAAGCGTCGACTTGCCGCATCCGGATTCGCCAACCAGACCGAAACACTCTCCTTGGCGAATTCCGAACGACACATCATCGACGGCCCGAACGTGGCCGACGACGCGGCTGAGCAATCCCTTCTTGATTGGGAAGTACTTTTTTACGTTCTGTGCTTCAATCAAATAGTTCTCCGGCGCGCCAACCGTGTTCTGCTCCATCGTCTGCAATGGTTGTTGACTCACGCGTCACTCCCCCTTCCCAGCCGCTTGTTCGACTTTGCTGTTCCGCCCGGCTGCCGCGACTTCCTTGGCATGCCAGCACGCAGCCAGTTGGCCGTTTCCTACGTCCATGAGATCCGGTTCTTCTTGACGGCACTTGTCCGTGGCAAATGGACAGCGCGGATGGAATCGGCAGCCTTTCGGAAGGTTGGCCAAGCTCGGAATTGACCCGCGGATGGTGTACAGTTCCGTTCCGCGTTCTCCCTCGAATCCAGGGATGGAGTTCAGCAAGCCAATCGTGTACGGATGGTGAGGTTGGCCGAAGATCTGCTCGACTTTTCCTTCCTCGACAATGCGGCCAGCGTACATGACGGCAATCCGATCCGCCATTTCTGCCGCCACGCCCATGTCGTGCGTAATGAGCAGAACGGAAGTGTTCAACTCCCGCTGCAGGTCGCGCAGCAAATCGAGGATCTGCGCCTGAACCGTCACGTCGAGCGCGGTCGTTGGTTCGTCGGCGATGATAAGTGCCGGTCGGCAGACGAGCGCCATGGCGATAACCACGCGTTGGCACATACCGCCAGACATCTGGTGCGGGTATTGGCGGGCGCGAATTTCCGGTTCCGGAATTCCCACCAGACGCAACATCTCAACGGCTTTCCGGTGCGCCTCTTCCTTTGACACCTTCTGGTGCAACATCAGGTTCTCGGCGATTTGGTCACCCACTGTGAACACCGGGTTCAGAGCGTTCATCGGTTCCTGAAAGATCATTGCAATCTTGTTGCCGCGAATCTGGCGCATCTCGTCCTGGGACTTCTCGAGGAGGTTTTCCCCTTCAAAGAAAATTTCTCCGTCGAGGACGATGCCGCCGTCGTACTCCACGAGGCGCATGGCGGTCAGCGATGTTACGCTCTTTCCGCTCCCCGATTCGCCCACCAGGCATACCGTCTGTCCCTTCTCAATCTTGAAGGACACGCCGTCCAAAGCCTTGGTAATTCCGCTCTCCGTGATGAAGCCCGTCGTCAGGTTCCGGATTTCGAGAAGCGTTTCCGCCATTTCGCCAACCTCCTCTTGGAAACTTTGACCTTGTAGCGCGGGTCAAACGCGTCGCGGATGCCGTCGCCAATAAAGTTCACGGACAACACAACCAACAGAATGCAGAGGCCCGGATAGACCGCCTGCAGCGGATCAATCAGCATGAATTCCTGCGCATTGGTCAGCATCATGCCCCAGCTGGTTTGCGGCGGCTGAATCCCGAGGCCGAGGAACGAAAGACCAGATTCGAGCAGGATGGCACCCCCGACCTGCAGCGTCGCAATGACGATGATGGGGGCCAGCGAGTTGCGTAGCAGATGCCGGAAGATGATGGCCCAGTTGCTCACGCCGATGGCTCTTGCCGCTTCCACGTACTGCATTTCGCGCAGTTGCAGGAACGTACCGCGCACCAGGCGTGCGACGCCCATCCAGCTCGTCAGAGAGAGGACGGCAATCATCAGACCAAACCCGGATCCGAACAGAGCCAGCACCATGATGTTGAGGAACAACAGCGGAATCGAGTTCATCACGTCGACGAGACGCATGAAGATCACGTCGATGATGCCGCCGAAGTAGCCGGAAATAGCGCCAATCAACGTTCCAATGACAATCGAACAGAACGCCACGCTAAAGCCGACAATCAGCGACACGCGCCCACTGTACAGAAGGCGGGTATAAATGTCGCGGCCAATCTCGTCGGTACCCAGAATGTGTCCAGGGCT